>DASTNU010001020.1:0-12124 GCA_035720605.1 Longimicrobium sp.
CCGCCACGGCCGCCCCGGAGAGCCGGCTCCGGGCGGCCGTTCCGGAGGTTCTGCTCCGGACGGGGGGGGACGGCCCCGGCACGCCTCTCCTCGCCGTCGATCACGGGGGAGGGAAGGCCCTGCGGTGCAGCGCCCGTGGGCACGTACTCGTAGCCGTGGCCCGTGCGCCGCATCCCCGCGCTGTAGCAGCTTTCGGACACCACCACGATGCGCACGCCGTGCTGGAATCCCCGCCAGTACTCGCACAGGTCGTCGTCCAGCAGCATGGCGTCGGAAAGGCACCAGGTCTCGTCGTGGGCGTCCCCGTCACGGGCATCGTCCTGGTTGCGGTCGAACACCTTGCCTCCGTGGCCGGAGAAGGAGACGAACAGGGTGTCGCCGCGGACCAGGCCGTCCCTGGCGCGGGCCAGGGCCTCCCGCACCGCCGCGACCGTGGCGGCCTTGCCGCGCAGCGCGAGCACCGAGTCGTAGCCGGCCTGGAGGGCCAGCTGCGCCATCCCCCCGGCCGACTCTTCGCTGCGGGTGATGAGGGGCGCGTTGGACGGCTCCCGGGGGTGGTTGACCCCGATGTGGATGGACATGGCGCGGGACATGGAGATCGCTCCTCGCAGGAAGGGTGTGCGCTGCCGCGGGGGATGCCGTACCCGTCAGAGGCCGACGCCGCCGACCAGGCAGGCGTACGGCGTGCCGCCCAGGTCCGGCGGCAGCTCCTCGCACGCGTTGGCGATGGTCGGGCAGTCGCTCAGCTGGCCCCAGTAACGCGGAAGGACGATGGGCACGGGGCCGCCGAACACGCCGTAGAACGCGGCGAAGTGCGGGGGATGGTCGCCGGGTGTGGGGACGTGCTGGTGCTCCACCGGAACCGGATCGGGCGGCAGGTTCTCGCTGGTCTCGTGGAACACCTCCAGGCTCAGCCGCCCGTCCCGGGGATAGAGTGTCCCCAGCGGCCTGGGCGCGCCGCCGCCGCCCAGCGGCATGGACTCCAGCGTCAGGCTGTCACCCTCCATGCCGGGAATCTCCCACTCCACCCGGTGCGCGATGGGGCGAAACTCGCCCGGGCGCCACTCCCAGCACACCCCCGGCGCCACGCGGGTGATGCCCCCCGCCGCCAGCGTGACGCGGGAGACCAGCTTTCCCTGCTCATCGTCCGCCAGGTGGTCGGGGTCCACCCCCTGGCCGGTGATCTCCTTCAGGTCGGGGATGTGGCCGCACAGCTGCAGGCTGGCCGTGTCGCCGGTCCCGAACCAGAGCGAGTGGCGGGTCAGCCTGGCCAGCGTGGTCACCCCCAGCGCCGGTCCGCCCTGCACCAGCGATCCCGCGTCGTAGGCCAGCGCGGGGATGTGGCGGTCGGCCCCGGCGTGGTGGTGGCCGAACATCCCGGGCATCAGCACGTGCATGCGGCCGGTGGTGCCGCCGTTCGGGGCCTCCGGGACGAACAGGTGCAGTCCCGAGAAGGTGATGCGAAGGGTGAACGCCATGATGGGCTCCCGGTGTGGGGTGTGGATGCCGTCGCCGGGCGGCCCGTCCGGGTGGCGGCGGGGTCCGGCCTGCTACGTGCCTGCGGAGCAATCTGTCGGACGGACTCCCTCGATTTTCCCGCCGCGGCGCCGCGAGGACCGGCCGTGTTGATGCGCGCGCGCGGAGCCGATACCTTGTCACCCGACTCCACACCCCTGGCGCGACACCTCGTCTCCCCTGCTGCGGATGCCCGACCCGCCGACCCCCGAGAGCCTGTTCCAGGAGCACCTCGGCTGGATAACCCGGGTCATCGACATGACGTGCAGCAAGCACGGCCTGTGGGGTTCCGACGCCGAGGAGTTCGCCAGCTGGGTGCAGCTGAAGCTGATGGAGAACGACTACGCCGTCTTCCGCAACTTCCGGGGGGAGAGCGGGCTGAAGACGTACCTGGCCACGGTGGTGGCGCGGCAGCTCCAGGAGTTCTGGCGCCGGCGGTGGGGACGATGGCGCACCTCCGCCGCCGCCCGGCAGCTGGGCCCGCCGGCGCCGGAGCTGGAGACGCTGGTGTACCGCGACGGCTACCGGCCGGAGCAGGCCGGCGAAAAGCTCCGCACGGAAGGGCGCACCACCCTCTCCGACGTGCAGCTGGCGCGCCTGCTGAACCAGCTTCCCCGCCGCGAGCCCCTGCGCGCGGTAGAGGTGGAGCCGGAAACGGTGCTGGACACCGCCAGGGCCGCCTCCCGTGCCGACGACACGGTGCTCGCCGCCGAAGCGGAGCAGCTGCGCGGGCGGGTGCTGGGCGTGCTGGACCGCGCGATGGGGCAGCTGGATGCCGAAGACCGCGTGATCGTGCGGATGCACTTTCAGGAGGAACGCACGCTCGCCTTCGTGGCCCGCGCCCTGGGGCTGGAGCAGAAGCCGCTGTACCGCCGGGTGGAGCGGCTGCGCGCGCGCCTGCAGGCGTACATGGAAGGCGAGGGGGTGGGCGAGCCGGACGTGCGCGGCATGATGGGAGAGGGGGACGACGCGTGACACCCGGATGGGGACTTTTCTCGTACGCGTCCGTCCAATGCGGATGCAATGCGTCCACCGCAGGAGGATGCCGGTGAAGGAGCCCATCAAAGACGATGAACGGCTCTCCGCCTTCGTGGACGGCCGCGTGACCGATCCCGAGCGCGAAGAGCTGCTGGAGCACCTCTCCACGTCCGAGGACGACTACGAGGTGTTCACCGACACGGTGGAGATCCTGAGCGCGCTGGAGGAGGAAGACGCCCGCGCCGCCGCACCGGCGGAGAAAGAGCCCATCCCCTTTCTGACCCGCCGGCCGCGCACGCCGGTGCCCGCGTACGCCAGGGCGGCAGCCTCCGTGGGGATCGTGCTGATCTCGGCGCTGGCACTGGCGCTGGTGCTGCGCGGGCGCGCTCCGTCGGGGATGGACCCCGTGGAGCTGGCCGCGCTGGTGGACCCGCGGGGGCAGGGACTGCCGGAGGCGTGGACCGGCATTTCGCGCTGGAGCGGCCAGTACCGCGGCGATGGCTCCGCCCGTGACCGGGACGTGCGGTCCGTGCGGGCGGGAGCGCTGCTGGCGGAGCTGTCGGTGGCGGTGCGGGCGCGCAACATCGCGGACACGCAGCTGCTGGCGCGGGAGATGTCCGGCCGCTTCGAGCCCGGCGTGGGCGGCACCCCGCTGCGGCAGATCCACGAGCACGCCGGCGCGCCGCCCGACTCGCTGGCGGACCTGCTGGACCGCGCGACCGACCGGCTGGCCACGGACCTGGATCGCAAGGCGCTGGAGCTGGGCGCGTGGCTCGGAGCGGCGCGGCTGGCGGCGAACCGGCACAACGACGACTTCTTCCGCAAGGGCCCCACGCACGCGATGCTGGACCGCGCGGAACGGATGGCCAGGGGCGACGCCGATGCGACCGACGCCCTGGAGCGGGTTCGCAAGGCCCTCCCGGGAGACGGGACGCCGCAGCGGGCGTCGCTGCAGAGCGACCTGGAAGACCTGCTGCACGCGCTGGCCAGCTGACGTCCGGTTCACGGTTCCGGCCGGATTTCAGGGCTCGGCATCAGCCCGCCGGTGTAGCGGAACCCGGCCCACGCGGACGGGGACTGATGCTCGCGGGTGCGCGAGTGCAGCATTGACAGCTGCGCCTCCCGCAGCGCGAGCGCGGGGTCGCCAAGGCGCCGGTGTTCCCGGTGGAACGCCAGCATCAGCGGCTGCGTGAGATCGTCGTGCACCTGCCACAGGCTCCCCACCACTCCGCGGGCCCCCGCCGACAGCAGCGCCCCCGAAAACCCCGCGAACCCGCCCGACCGCCCCTCGCGGGACGGCAGCGTGCGGCAGGCGGAGAGCACCACCAGCGGAGCGCCCCGCAACTCCATCGCGTGGACGGCCTCGGCGGTGAGCCGGCCCGCGCTGCCCGAATCGGCAAGCACCAGGTAGGAGCGCTCCGGCCGCCCATCGTCGAACACGGCGTGGCCGGCGTAGTGGATGATGCTCGCCGTCCGCGCCCGGGTCACGAAGGCCCGGCGGGTGGCGGCGCTCTCCGTTAGCAGCGTGGCGGTGCCGAAGAAGGCGTGCAGCGAGTCCCCTTCGGCGCGCGCAGCCCTCAGCCGATCCAGCGTGGGATGCTCCCCCCGGTCGAAGTCGGGGTCTGCCACCAGCAGCACCGGGCCGGCGCGCTCGGGCACGGAGGGCGCCGGCCGGAACGCGTCCGTGAGCGTGGCGGCGAAGCGCAGCGGATGGTCTTCCACCAGGTACCGCTTTCGCTCCGGGTCCCGCAGCGCGGCGAAGGGAACGCCCGCCACCTCGCCGTCGGCCAGGATCACCAGCGGCGTTTCCCCCGGACCCAGGCGGTCCCGCACCGGGCGGATCAACCACCCGTACAGTCGCTGCAGGGCGCGGCGGGTCGTCGCGTCGTTCTCGCCGGACTCCAGCCCGGCGTTCGCCTGCTCCACCGCCAGCAGGAAGGTGTCGCGATCCAGGGGGCGGCGCATCAGGTGGATGGAATCGGGGAGGATCACCCACGCCAGCAGCGTGTCGCCCACCAGCGCGTAATCCAGGGCGGCGTGCCCCGGGGGCGCCGCCAGCCGGACGGGTCCCGCACCGACCGCAGGCTGAGGCGCGAATGAGACCCGCCCCCGCTCGAGCGTCCACAGTGCCTCGCCAACCTGCCCCAGGCGCAGTTGCAGCATCACCAGCTGGTCGAAACGGCTCCGCGCCTGCTCCACTACGGCGCGGCGGAGCTGGGTGTTGCTCTCTCTGGCCGTGATGTCGCGGATGTTGGCGATAACCCTCTCCAGATCGTGGCTGGCGCCGACCAGGTTTCCCTGCGCGAGCCGGGCATCCGCCCTGCGCATGAGCGCCGGAATCAGCCACGACCGATTGCTGGCAAAGTAATCCACCGCCGAATCCATCATCTGGGCCGCATTGGGCATGTCCCTGCCCGCCCCGACCACTACACGGGAGAATCGCAGGTTCGCCTCTGCCCACCTGCGCGTTTCATCAGAGGGGAGCCGGGCAACGTGCGGCGCAATGGAGTCCAGGCTCGCCGCAGCGCCGCGCAAATCACCCAGGACGGCACGGGCTCGTGCTTGACCCAACAGCGACTCCACTACGAACAATGGTGTGCCCAGGCGCAGGACGACCGGCAGATCCTCGTTGTACATGGTCGCCGCCACCCGGGGCAGGCCATCGTCGACAGCACACCTCGCGATGACGATCAGGTGGTTGTGCAGCCAGCGGGATTGCCGATACGGGCGCAGTCGCTGCATGGCACGGTACATCAACCGGTACGCCTCTTTTGTATCACCCTGTTCGTACGAAGTCTCGCTCTCTGTCGACAGGGCAGCGCCCAGCAACTCGGTCTCGCCCGCACGACTGAAATGCTTCCTTGCTGCCTGCAGGTGCGTACGTGCTTGCGGGTGCTGCCCACCGCGCAGCAGCAGGGTCGCCAGCGTCAGGTGAGTACGGCCGGCCAGCGCCGGGTAGCGGGCGCTGTCCACACCGGGGAGAAGTACGCGCAGGGCTGCAACCGCTCCCTGCCGGTCACCGAGGTAGCCGATCGCGATGGCCCGGAACAATGCACTCCACTGCAGCAGCACGGGCGAAGAGGTGCGTAGGCTCACCACGCGGGTAAATGCATCCAGCGACTGGGGATGTTCCAGCGCCGAATAGTGAACCTGCCCATCTGCGTACGCCCCGTGTGCCCGCGCAAGCGCGGTCGTGGCTGTCGCGTCTCCACGCGCGGCGCGGATGGCATGCACGGCGTCGGAGAGTGAGGCGTCGCCGTCGGGACGCCGCTGCAGGGCGCGCCCCAGACGATCCGCCAGTTCGAGCAACGAGTCGGCACGCGGCGTATGGCCCCCCTCCAACGCCGCGCCCCACTCGCCAAGCACTTGATTCCAGCCGAGTTCCCGCGCCTCCTGTGGGTATTGCCTGGCGTATGCATCCACCACCGCCTGCGATGCACGCACGCCAGGCTCCGGGGGCACAGATACGTGGGTGATCAGCCCGCGCTTTCTGCGGTGCGCCTCGTTCGCCCATGGTGACGCCGAATCCTCGGCCAGGTACGCATCCCACGCCCGCGCGGCCTGCTCGTCCGAACCCAGCAGTTGCAGCGCCAGGGCGGCGTTGAAGAGCGCCGACTGGTTCCCTGGCTCACGCTCCACTGCCTCAAGCGCAAAGTTCAGCCCGACGAACAGGTCGCGCAGATTCGGATTCTGCATTCGTTCGACGCGGGCGAGGTGTGCACCCGAAAGGTCCACCAGCAGCGGTCCGGGACTCTCCGCGATCCGCAGTGCCCGGGACAGCCGTGCGATCGCCTCGTCCAGCGAGAGGTCCGTCCTGTCCCACCAGAACATCCGGGCCAGCGCCGAGGCCCGCAGAGCGTCGGGGTCGGAGCTGTTCTCCGGAGTGGTGAACAGCCGTGTGTCCGGGGGCTCGTCGTCATCGGGGGCGCACCTTTCCCGCGGCAGGGTGTTGCCCTCCCGCGCGAGCTCCAGCGTGCACCCGTGGTATTCGGTATCGACGGAGAGCCGGGGCGCAAAGGCGCGCTCCGGGGTGGCACGCTCCAGCTGGCGCATCGGGTCGCGGCGGGCAAAGGCCAGCGAGGCGACGATCGCCGTGACGATGACCAGCGCCGCCAGGAGCACGGGAACGAAGCGCTTCATCCGCTCACCTGACAGCGTGAACCGGGAGGATCGAGGCCGTGGATCGCCGCGATCGGGACGCCTGAGGACGGGCGGGACGGGAGAGGAGAGATGGGGAGCGGAGGAGGATCATGATCCAGAACGACCGATTGATGGCTGCACCATGGATCCGGCGGTCAGAGAAGGTGCAGGCACAGTGTCACAAACACAAGACTCGCGATGTCCGCATCCGGATGGGCCCAAGCCGCCAACTCGGCCGCGCATGCCGGCGAGGATCGGCGGCCGCCATCCCGGCGGTTACGGCGTGCAGGTGGAATTCTGCGTGACGCGCCGCGGCATCTGGCGCAGGGGTGGCCCGCTCCCACAGCTTTGCACTCCGATGTAGAGAACGCGCCGCCGGCTCCGACTACGGGATGCAAGCGCCGATCACGGCACCCCATGCAACCGCCGGCAACGGCACCGACAGGGAGAACGGACGATGCGGTACATCATGATGATGCACGCCCCGCGCGGCACCGGCGACTACCAGATCGACGACTGGACGCCGGACGACTTCCAGGCCCACATGGGCTTCATGCACCAGTTCAACCGCGAGCTCACCGCGTCGGGCGAGTGGGTGGACGGGCAGGGGCTGGCCGCGCCCGGCGAGGCGAAGCTGGTGCGCGCGGGGAGCGACGGCCGGCCCGTGACCGACGGCCCGTTTCCCGAGGCCAAGGAGTTCCTGGCCGGCTACTGGATCGTGGAGGTCGATTCCCCCGAGCGCGCGTACGAGCTCGCCGCGAAGGCGTCCGCCGCGCCCGGGCCCGGCGGCAGGCCGCTGAACATGGCCATCGAGGTGCGCCAGGTGCTGAGCGGACCGCCCGAGGTGTGAGCCCCGTGGCCGCGCGGCCGTCCATCGAGACCACCGTCGGGCACCTGCTGCGCGAGCTGGCGCCGCAGGTGCTCGGCGCTCTTACACCGTGATGATTTCGTGCGGGCACGCAGGGTACGATATCATCCAACGTACCCACACTGTTGCCGGAATCACAGCGCAGTAACATCCGTCGTTGTTGATGCGTGTAGTCAGAATTGGTAAATTCGAAGCGATTCCCGCTGGTTCCGGCGTCGCCTCTTCCCCTATTCCCGATGCCTACCCAACTGAATTCCGAGGCTATTTTCCTGGAGTACCTCGGTTGGATCAATCGGGTAATTGACATGACGTGCAGCAAGCACGGCTTGTGGGGCTCCGACGCCGAGGATTTCGCTAGTTGGGTGCAGGTGAAACTGATCGAAAACGACTACGCCGTCATCCGCCACTCGGGTGAGAGCGGGCTGAAGTCGTACTTGGTCATTCTGGTCAACCGACAGCTTCAGGAGTTCTGGCGCCAGCGGTGGGGACGCTGGCGTACGTCCGCCGCCGCCCGGCAACTGGGTTCGCCGGCGCCGGAGCTGGAGACGCTGGTGTACCGCGACGGCTACCGGCTGGAGCAGGCCGGCGAAAAACTGCGCATCGAAGGCCGCACCAGCCAGTCCGACGCGGAGTTGGCGCGCCTGCTGGCCAAGCTTCCCCACCGCGAGCCGCTTCGCCCGGTGGAGGTGCCGCCGGACACCGTGCTGAGCGACGCCGAGGCCGCCTCCCGCGCCGACGAGCGGGTGCTCTCCGAGGAAGCGGAGCAGCAGCGTGGGCGCGTTCTGGAGGCGCTGGACCGCGCGATGGACAAACTCGGTCCCGAAGACTGCATGATCGTGCGGATGCACTTCCAGGAGGGCCACGCTCTCGCCTACGTGGCCCGCGCCCTTAACCTAGAGCGGAAGCCGCTGTACCGCCGGGCAGAGCGTCTGCGCGCGCTCCTGAAGGCGTCCATGGAACGTGAGGGGGTGAGCGGTGCGGACGTGTATGGTATGATAGGGGATGAGGACAAGCGGCTACTGGATTCTCTTTATCCCGGCATCTTGGGTCCGGATGGGCTTGCTCTTACACAGAAGGGCGAGCGACTACAGAATTTGGGTTATCCCGGCATCTTGGGTCCGGATGGACTTCCTCTTACACAGGAGAATCTGCAGGGCAGCCGGATCATCACAGATCTCACGAGTACCAACGAGAAGATCCTCAGGATGGTCCGAAATGACCCGCAAACAATGTACAACCTTACCCCTCGACAATTCGAAAAGTTGGTCGCTGAACTGCTCCATGAGCAGGGCTACGAAATCGCGCTTACACCCGCATCGAACGACGGTGGGTTCGACATGTACGCGGCCAAGAAGGATGGACTTGGCGAGTTCCTTTACCTGGTCGAGTGCAAGCGATATGCACCGATCCGGGCAGTGGGAGTTAACGTCGTGCGTGCACTGTACGGAATTGTTCAACAGATGAAGGCCTGCGCTGGCATTGTCGTTACTACGTCCCACTTTACAAGAGGTGCAAAAGCGTTCCAGCAATCCGTTCGGTATCAGCTTTCCCTTCGTGACTACCTCCACCTGCAGCAATGGTTGGGGGCAACGATCATCGAACCTCCTTTGGACATGGCGCTCACGACAGGCTGATGTCCCCTCATCCTTCCCCATAATCTGGCGGTGTGCTGACACCCTCCATCGAGACCGCCGTCGGGCACCTGCTGCGCGAGCTGGCGCCGCAGGTGCTGGGCGCGGTGGCGCGGCGCCACGGCGACTTCGACGCGGCGGAGGACGCGGTGCAGGAGGCGCTGGTGGCCGCCGCGATGCAGTGGCCGGCGCAGGGGATCCCGCAGAACCCGCGCGGGTGGCTGTATCACGTGGCGCTGCGGCGCATCACCGACCACCTGCGCAGCGAGATGGCGCGGCGCCGCCGCGAGGACGCCGTCGCCAGCCAGGTGTGGGCGGAGTGGGCGTTCGTCCCGCCGCCGGAGGTGGAGGTGGGGGTGGCCGGCGACGACACCCTCACCCTGCTCTTCATGTGCTGCCATCCCGCGCTCACGCCGGCCTCCGCCATCGCCCTCACGCTGCGCGCGGTGGGCGGCCTGACCACGGCGGAGATCGCCAGCGCCTTCCTGGTGCCGGAAGCGACCATGGCGCAGCGGATCAGCCGCGCCAAGGCGAGCATCAAGGCGTCGCAGATCCCCTTTGGCATGCCCGCGCCGGCGGAGCGCGCCGGGCGGCTGGCGTCCGTGCTGCACGTGCTGTATCTCGTCTTCAACGAGGGGTACGCCAGCAGCAGCGGCCCGCTCCTGCAGCGCACCGACCTCTCCGGCGAGGCCATCCGCCTGGCGCGCGTCCTCCACGGCCTGCTCCCGGACGACGGCGAGGTCGCGGGGCTGCTGGCGCTGATGCTGCTGACCGACGCCCGCCGCGCCGCGCGCACCGGGCCCAGCGGCGAGCTGATCCCGCTGGACGAGCAGGACCGCACGCTCTGGGATCGCGAGCTGATCGCGGAAGGGGTGGCGTTCGTCTCGGATGCGCTCTCGCGCGGCCCGGTGGGCGCGTACCAGCTGCAGGCCGCCATCGCCGCCGTGCACGACGAGGCCGCGCGCGCGGAAGACACGGACTGGCCGCAGATCCTGGCGCTGTACCGCGTGCTGGAGCGGATGTCGGACAACCCGATGGTGGCGCTGAACCGCGCGATCGCGGCGGCGATGGTGCATGGCCCGCGGACGGGGCTGGAGCAGCTGCAGGCGCTGGACGAGGATGCGCGGCTGCGGGGCCATTACCGCCTGGACGCCGTCCGCGGCCACTTGCACGAGCGGCTGGGCGACGCGGAACGCGCCATCGCCCACTACCGCGCCGCGGCGGAGCGCACGGCCAGCATCCCCGAGCGCGACTACCTGACCCTCAAGGCCGCCCGCCTGGCCGCCGCGCAACGGGCGCACGACCGGACCGCATGACGACACCGGCGGAAGACGTAGCCGCGCACTCTGTGCCCCCGGCCCTCTACGACCGCATCGGCGCGGGGTACACCGCGTGGCGCCGGCCGGACCCGCGCATCGCGGCACGGATCGCGGAGGCGCTGGGGGACGCGCGCACGTTGGTGAACGTGGGCGCGGGGGCGGGCTCGTACGAGCCGGCGGACCGCGTGGTGGCGGCGGTGGAGCCCTCCGCGCGGATGGTTCGCCAGCGCCCGCCCCGGGCCGCGCCCGCCGTCCGCGCCAGCGCCGAGGCCCTGCCCTTCCGCGACCGCGCGTTCGACGCGGCGATGGCCATCCTGACCCTTCACCACTGGCCGGACTGGCGCGCGGGGGTGCGCGAGATGCGGCGGACGGCGCGCGGTCCGGTGGCGATCCTGACGTGGGACCCGGCGCATCCGGGCTTCTGGCTGGTGCAGGACTACTTTCCCGGGATCCTGCGCATCGACCGCGTGATCCTGCCGCCGCTGGAGGAGATCGCGCGCGTGCTGGGTCCCCTGGACGTGCGGCCGGTCCCCATCCCCGCCGACTGCTCCGACGGGTTCCTGGGCGCCTACTGGCGCCGGCCGGAGATGTACCTGGACCCCGGCGCGCGCTCCGCCATCTCCACCTTCACGCGGCTGGCGGAGGTGGAGCCGGGGCTGGCGCGGCTGCGGGCGGAGCTGGCGGACGGCAGCTGGGAGCGCCGCAACGCCGCGCTCCTCGATCTGCCGGAGCTGGACATCGGCTACCGGCTGCTGGTCGCCGCGCCGCGCGAGTGATGGCCGCACGCTGGCGGCGGCCATGCGCGGCGATCATCTTGTCGACTCCCGCTGTATTCTTTCCTTCCCGGCGACCCGTGACCCGCCGCCCGCGCACGGCCGCGAGCCGATCCCTCAACCAGACCCGACCATGATGGGAACCGGACGCCTGGAGGCGTTCAGCGACGGAGTGCTGGCCATCATCATCACCATCATGGTGCTGGAGATGCGCGTGCCGCACGAGGCGGAGCTGTCCGCGCTGCGCCCCCTGCTGCCCGTGATCCTGAGCTACGTGCTGAGCTTCGTGTACCTGGGCATCTACTGGAACAACCACCACCACATGCTGCACGTCACGCGGGCCGTGGGCGGCGGCATCCTGTGGGCCAACCTGCACCTGCTCTTCTGGCTTTCGCTGGTGCCGTTCGTCACCGGGTGGATGGGCGAGAACCGCTTTGCCCGCGCGCCCACGGCGGTGTACGGATTGGTGCTGCTGATGGCGGCGATCGCCTACACCATCCTGCAGCGCGCCATCCTGAAGCAGGAGGGGCCGGACTCGCTGCTGGCGCGCGCCACGGGCGCCGACTGGAAGGGCAAGATCTCGCCGGTGCTGTACGTGGCCGCCATCCCGCTGGCGTTCGTGCGGCCGTGGATCAGCGGCGCGCTGTACGCGACCGTCGCGCTCATCTGGCTGATCCCCGACCCGCGCATCGAGCGGACGCTGATGGAGGCGGCGCGGGAGCGCGGCGCGCCCACGGCATAGGCGTCCCGGCGCTCTCCCGCCGATGATCGAGATCCGCGCGGCCACGCGGGCGGATGCCGCCGACATCGCGGCCATCCACGTGGACGGCTGGAAGACGACGTATCGCGGCATCCTTCCCGACACGCTGCTGGACGCGCTGCGGATGGAGGACCGGCTGG
>DASTNU010001021.1:0-16330 GCA_035720605.1 Longimicrobium sp.
CGCAGGCACCGGCGAGAGGTTCGCCGGTGCCTGCGTCTTCAGAGGGATCTTCCCCGTGGCCGGGAAGGTCGGATCACCCGGTCCAGTTGCACTGGGTGCACTGGGTGCAGTACGGAGGCCGCGTGTCGGTGCCGGCCCCGACGTCCAGCTCCACCTTCTGCGGCTCGAACGTCGTCACCTCCAGCGCTTCCACATCCAGTCGCAGCGTTTTCATCCATCCTCCGCTTGGCAATGGGGTCCATCGGCGCCGGCGCAGGGTGCGCCGGTGCAGCGGCAGGCCATCGAGCCTGCCGGTCCCCGCCCGGTCGGTCCAGGCGGGCCGTTCTGCATAATGTGTCGGAACATGTCAGTCAGATGATTCCAGCGCAACACTTTTCTTTCGGCTCGGTTCGGCCGCGTCGATTGCGACGGTCCCGGCGCGATGGATCGTCATGGCTGATATTGAGCTTTCCAACGTCCGCCGATCGCGGCCTTGACGCTCCGTCCCGCGGCGGTTGCCCGCGGCCGTCGCGAGGGTGGAGCGAGGGCGTTGAGGCATGGGGGCCGGAGGACTATATTCAGCGGTTCGCAGGCGCTCTCCCCTTCATCCGCGAAGTCCGTGTCCCGCACCGCACTCGCCCGCCGCTACCGCCCGCGCCACTTCGGCGAGGTGGCCACGCAGGAGCACGTCTCGCAGACGCTGCGCGCCGCCGTGCAGCGCGACCGCGTGGCGCACGCGTACCTCTTCTGCGGGCCGCGCGGCGTGGGCAAGACCACGCTGGCCCGCGTGCTGGCGATGGCGCTCAACTGCCCCGACCGCACCGCGGAGGGTGAGCCCTGCGGCGTGTGCGACAGCTGCGAGCGCATCTGGGCCGGGCGCACCTCGCTGGACGTGGTGGAGATCGACGCCGCCAGCAACCGCGGCGTGGACGACGCGCGCGACCTGCGCGAGCGGGCCATGTACGCCCCGTCGGAAGAGGACCGCTTCAAGGTCTACATCATCGACGAGGCGCACATGCTCACGCGCGAGGCGTGGAACGCGCTCCTCAAGATCCTGGAGGAGCCGCCCCCGCGGGTGATCTTCGTCTTCGCCACCACGGAGCCCCAGAAGATCCAGCAGGCGGCGCCGCCCATCCTGTCGCGCTGCCAGCGCTTCGATTTCCACCGCATCAGCACCGGCGACCTGGTCGCGCGGCTGCGCACGGTGCTGGGGCACGAGGGGATCGAGGTGGGCGACGAGGTGCTGCTCCCCATCGCGCAGAAGGCGGACGGCGGGATGCGCGACGGGCTGTCGCTGCTGGACCAGGTGCTCTCGTTCACCGAGGGCGCCCCCGCCGCGGACGACGTGCGGCGCATCCTGGGGCTGGTGGGGACGGAGGTCTACCTGGAGCTGTTCGGCATCGTCGCGGAGCGGCGCCCGGCGGACGTGTTCCGCTTCGTGGGGCGAATGCTGGACGAGGGATACGACCTGGCCGAGTTCTACCGCGGCCTGGCGGACTTCCTCCGCGCGATGCTGATCGTGCGCCTGGGCGGCGGCGAGGCGGAGAGCGTTCCGAAGCACCTGCAGGCGGCGGTCGCCGAGACGGCGGCGCGCTTTGCCCCGGGCGACCTGCTGCGCATGCTGGCGCAGGTGGCGGAGCTGGATGCGGACGGCCGCTTCCGCAAGAGCGGCGAGCAGCGCATCCTCATCGAGCTGCTGCTGCTGCGCTTCGCGTACCTGGAGAGCACGGTCAGCCTGGAGGACGTGCTCGCCGCGGTGGGCGGGGGGGCGGGAACGGGGGACGGGGCGCCACGGGGAAACTTCGCGGGCGGCCGGCCGGCGTCAGTTGAGCCGCGGGCCGGCCGCCTTCCCCAGCCCGCCCCCGAGCCCCAGGCCGCCCCGGCTCCACCGCCGGAGTCCTCGCCGGCACCGCGACCGGAGCGCGCGGCGGAGCCCGTAGCCTCGGCTGCGGTGGAGGAAGCCGCGGCCGCGCCGCCCGCCGCTCCGCTGGCGCCTGCCACGGAACCCCCCTCCGCGCCGGCGGTCGAGTTCGCGCCGCTGGACGAGTCCGGCCCGCCGGCGTACGACGAGGTGCCCTGGCCGGAGGAGGAGCCACGGGCGGATGCTCCGTCCGCGCCGGCGCGGCCGCCCGTCTCCGCCGCACCGGCCGGGGTGCAGCCGGCGGAGAGCGCGGGACCGCTCGACGCGCGTGCGCTGAACGAGGCGTGGCGGTCGGTGATGGCGGACGCGGCGGCGGTCCCGGGGGCGCTGCGCATGATCCTGCGCGCCGTGACCCGCGTGGCGCCGGACGAGGGGAGCCGGGTACGGGTGGAGATGCCCGCCAGCTCGCTCTCCATCCCCGAGGTGGGGAGCCCGACCACCCGGCGCGCGCTGGAGGAGGTACTCGGCCGGCGGCTGGGGCGCCGGGTGACGGTGCAGTACGCCGCCGCGCAGGGCGCGGGAGCGCCGGGCTCCGCGCGCATCACCGGCGAGAGCGCGAAGCGCGACCGCCTGCAGCGCATGATGGAAGGGGAACCGGTGCTCGCGGCGGCGGTACAAGCATGGGACCTGGAACTGGTTGACTGAGCGCGGGTTCCGCTCCTCCCCACCCGGGGGACGCGGACCCGCGCTGTGCGTCGTTCGTTCGCGTCCGGCGCTCCCTTTTTTGATTCCGTCCCGCACACGCGGCAGAGCGAGATGAACAACCTTCAGCAGATCCTCCAGATGGGCCAGCAGGTGCAGGCCCGCATGACCCAGCTGCAGACCGAGCTGGGACAGAAGACCGTGACCTGCACCAGCGGCGGCGGCATGGTGGCCGCCACGGCCGACGGGCGCGGCAAGCTGCGCGCGCTCAAGATCGATCCCAGCGTGGTGCAGGCCGGCGACGTGGAGATGCTGGAAGACCTGGTGCTGGCGGCCGTGAGCGAGGCGCAGAACCGCGCCAACGAGCTGTACGAGGAGGAGATGCGCAAGCTCTCCGGCGGGCTGCAGCTCCCGTTCAACATCCCCGGCCTCTAAGGCCACGGGAACCGCTCCTTGTCGGCCATCGACGAGCTGGTGGGAGAGCTGGCCCGCCTGCCGGGGATCGGGCGCAAGACCGCGCTCCGGCTAGCGTTCCACCTGATCAAGTCGCCCGAGGACGACGCGCGGCGGCTGGCGCGCAGCATCGTCCACGTGCGCGAGAAGGTGCACCCCTGCGGGCGGTGCGGAAACCTCTCGGAGCAGGACCCCTGCGCCATCTGCCAGAGCACCCGCCGCGACACGTCCCTGGTGTGCGTGGTGGAGGAGTCGTCGGACATCATCGCCATCGAGCGCACCGGCGAGTACCGGGGGCTGTACCACGTGCTGGGCGGCCGCCTGTCGCCGCTGGACGGCATTGGCCCGGCGGAGCTGAACGTGCGGCCCCTGCTGGAGCGCGTGGGCGAGGGCGCCGTGCAGGAGGTGGTGCTGGCGACCAATCCCAGCGTGGAAGGCGAGGCCACGGCGCTGTACCTGGGAAAGATGCTGGCGCCGCTGGGGGTGCGGGTGACGCGCATCGCGCGGGGGCTGCCGGTGGGGGGCGACCTGGAGTACGCGGACGGGGTGACCATCGCCGAGGCGCTGAACAACCGCCGGGAGCTGTAGCGGCGCGGGTTTCTTCCCACATCCGGAGCACGAGTGCCGCGGCCGTCCGCGGCATTTTGTTTTTTGGGCGGCGCCCCGTTAGTTTGGTGCCGCGTTCACCCCGTATGCCGTTTCGACCCCTCGTAGAAGGGTTGATGGAAAGCAACCGAATCGTCCGGACCGCCGCGGTGGCGGCGCTGGCGCTCGCCGCCGCGGCCGCGGTGGGGGTGCTGCTGGTGCGCGACCAGATCAGCCGCAGCCGCCGCGACCTGTTCAGCCCCCACCCGCTGCGCCGCTTGGCCGCCCTGGAGTACCTGGGCGGGGTGCCGGCGTCGGTGGACACGGTGCTGCTGCTGCGCGACTACCTGTCGTGGGAGCGCCGCCCGCTGCTGCGCCGGCGGGCGGAGGCGGTGCTGGTGCGGCTGGAAGAAGGGCTCGCCTCGCGGGAGGTCGGCTGATGGCGAGAGGGGCGACCAGCTGGAGCTTCGAGGAGCGCGACTTTCAGCGCATCGACCGCATCCTGCAGAACTTTCTCTACGACGCGGGCGCCCGCTGCGCGCTGCTGGTGGACCGTACCGGGCAGCTGGTGACGACGGCGGGGGAAAAGCCGGAGTTCGACTCGGTGGCGTTCGCCTCGCTGGCGGCGGCCGACTTCAGCGCGAACGACCAGCTGGCGACGATGATCGGGGAGACGGAGTTCAGCTCGCTCTTTCACCAGGGCGAGAAGGAGTCCATGTACCTGGCCGACGTGGCGCGGCGCGTGATCCTGGTGGTGCTGTTCGACAACCGCACCACCCTGGGAATGATCCGGATCAAGGTGAAGGCCGTAGTGCGGGAACTGGCGGAAGTGTTCGGCGAGATGTTCGCGCGGTCGGCGGCGGCGCCGCAGGGGCCGCGGGTAGAGGCCGGGTTCGCCGACGAGGCGGAGGACGAGATCGACCGCCTTTTCGGCGATCTTTGAGGAGGCCTCCCCCATGTCGATGATCAACTACGCCTCGCGCGAGATCAACTGCAAGATCGTGTACTACGGGCCGGGTCTGTGCGGCAAGACCACGAACCTGGAGTACGTGTACGAGAAGGTGGCGCCCAACACCCGCGGCAAGCTCATCTCGCTGGCCACGGAGACGGAGCGCACCCTCTTCTTCGACTTCCTGCCGGTGGACCTGGGCGCCATCCGCGGCTTCAAGACGCGCTTTCACCTGTACACGGTGCCGGGGCAGGTGTACTACAACGCCAGCCGCAAGCTCATCCTCAAGGGGGTGGACGGGGTGGTGTTCGTGGGCGACAGCCAGGTGGAGCGGCTGGACGCCAACATCGAGTCCATGCACAACCTCTACGAGAACCTGGCGGAGTACGGCCTGGACCTGCGGGAGATCCCCTTCGTCATCCAGTACAACAAGCGCGACCTGCCCAACATCTCGTCGCTGGACGAGCTGCAGCGCGAGCTGAACCCCAACGGCGTGCCGCACTTCGAGGCCGTGGCGGTGCGCGGCATCGGCGTGTTCGACACGCTGAAGGCGGTGAGCAAGCTGGTCATCAAGTCGCTCAGCTGACGGGGGCGACCGCGATGAGCTGGCGCAACCTGCCGAACGCGCTCACCCTGGGGCGCATCGTGCTGGCCCTGCTGGTGGCGCCGATGCTGATGACGGACAGCTTCGCCTGGCGGATCACGGGGTTCGTCATCTTCCTGGCGGCGGCCATCAGCGACCTGTTCGACGGGCACCTGGCGCGCTCGCGCAACCTGGTGAGCGACTTCGGCAAGCTGATGGACCCGCTGGCCGACAAGCTGCTGCTGGCGCTCACCTTCATCCCCTTCTACGTCCTGGACCACTACCGCGAGCCGCAGACGCCCTTCCCGTGGCTGGGATGGACGCTGCCGCTGTGGATCCTGCTGGTGATCTTCGGCCGCGAGGCCTTCATCACCGTGTTCCGCGGCTTCGCGGCGCGGCGCAACGTGATCCTGGCGGCGGGGCAGGCGGGCAAGCTCAAGGCGGTCTTCCAGAACATCTTCATCGGCGCGGCCATCCTGTGGTACGCGCTGCAGTCGGCGGCGCGCGAGCGCGGGTGGAGCGGCGGCACCTGGGAGTTCTGGCAGTGGTTCCACGCGCTCTTCGCCGGCACGGCGCTGGCGATCGCCGTCGTCCTGACGGTCTACTCGCTGTACGTGTATCTGCGCGACTTCGGCATCCTGTCCCGCAAGGGCGGGGCGGAGGCGCGCTGACGCCATGAGCACCCGGACGCGGGAGCAGGCGGGGGAGCTGCGCGCGGCGGCCGGCGTGCCGCTGCACTACCGCTCCTGGCCCGCGGCCGCGGAGCGCGCGGTGCTGCTGGTGTCGCACGGGCTGGGCGAGCACGGCGGGCGCTACGCGGCGCTGGCGGAGGAGCTGGCGGAGCTGGGGGTGACCGTACACGCGGTGGACCACCGCGGCCACGGCCGCTCCGGCGGGGCGCGCGGCCACGTGGCGCGCTTCGACGAGCTGGTGCGCGACTTCGAGTCGTTCCGCGCGGAGATCGCGGCGCGGCATCCCGCGGAGGTCCCGGTGTTCCTCCTGGGGCACTCGATGGGCGGGCTGATCGCCATCCGCCACCTGCAGACGCATCCGCAGGACGGGTGGCGGGGCGCGATCCTCTCCGCGCCGCTGCTGGGGGTGGCGGTGCAGGCGCCGCGGTGGAAGGTGGCGCTCTCCGGCCTCTTCTCCCGCATCATGCCCCGGCTGCCGTTCCACAACGAGATCGAGACGTCGCTGCTCTCCACGGCGCCGGGATACGACGAGGCGTACCGCGCGGACGCGCTGCTGCACAACACCATCACGCCACGGCTGTACACGGAGATGCTGGCCGCCATCGAGGCGGCGTTCGCGCGGCCGGACTCCGTCCGCGTTCCGCTGCTGGTGCTGGCCCCCACCGCGGACCGCGTGGTGCTGCCCGAGGCGGTGGCGCGCTGGGCCAGCGCCTGCCCCGGCGAGGTGCAGGTGCGGCGCTACGAGGGGTTCCAGCACGAGTCGCTGAACGAGAAGGACCGGCACCTGGTGGTGGCGGACGTGGCGGAGTGGCTGCGGGGGCGGATCGGCTGAGGGCCGCCCGTCCGCGAGACACCGCCGATGCACTGCCATAGTGGCGGGCAGGGGATGGCACCTCGCTTGCCCTTGGCGGGGAAGGATTGCGACGGGGGATTTCGACTGCGCCCGCCGGTCCCGCGCGGGGCCGGCGGGGTGCGCATTGTCAGCGGGAACTGATTGGGGATGATGAGCGACGACGCGAAGAACGGGTCCGCGGAGCGCCCGGCGGACGAGGCGCAGGCGGTGGAGAACGGCGAGGCGGCGAACGGCCGGGCCAACGGGCAGGCCCCGGGCGGCGCGGCGGGCGACGGGCCGGCGGTGGCCGAGGCGTCCGCGGCGCCCGTGGGCGGCGCGGACGAGCTGGCCTCGCTGCGCGACCGGCACCTGCGGCTGGCCGCGGAGTTCGACAACTACCGCAAGCGGGTGGAGCGCGAGCGCGAGGAAACCCGCGTGCGCGCCCAGGCCCAGCTGCTGGAGCGGCTGCTGGAGCCGCTGGACGACCTGGCGCGGGTGGCGGACTTCGACCCCGCCACCACCCCCTCCGGCGCGCTGCACGAGGGGTGCGAGATGGTGGAAAAGAAGTTCCTGCGCGCCATGGAGGCCGCCGGGATGGAGGAGATCGAGGCCGAGGGGCGGCCCTTCGACCCCACCATCCACGAGGCGCTGACCACCGTCCCGGCCGAGACGCCGGAAGAGGACAACATGGTGGCGCAGGTCTACCAGAAGGGGTACCGGCTCAAGGGCGTGCTGCTGCGGCCGGCGCGCGTCGTCGTCAAGAAGCACCAGGGCTGATCCCGCGCCCGTCCGCACCGGTGGCGGGCGGGCGCCGTTCATCCGATCCAGGTCAAGATGGCGACACAGAGCAAGGACTTCTACCGCGTGCTGGGCGTGGCGGAGAACGCCAGCGCGGACGAGATCAAGAAGGCGTACCGCAAGCTCGCCAAGCAGTACCATCCGGACGCCAACCCCAACGACGCCGCGGCCTCGGAACGGTTCAAGGAGGTGTCGGAGGCGTACTCCGTCCTTTCGGACGACGAGAAGCGCAAGCAGTACGACCAGATGCGCCGGCTGGGCGCGTTCGGCGGGATGGGCGGCTTTCGCCCGGGGGGCGGACGCCCCGGCGCGGGGGGGGCGCAGACCTTCACCTTCGAGGACGGCGACCTCGGCGGGCTGGGCGACATCTTCGGCTCCATCTTCGACTTCGGCAAGCGGCGGGGTGCGCGCCCCACGGGCGGCGGGCCCGAGCGCGGCGAGAACATCGAGTACGCGGTGGAGATCCCGTTCCGCACGGCGGTGCGCGGGGGCAAGATCACCATCAACGTGCCGGTGACGGAGGACTGCTCCACCTGCCACGGCTCCGGCGCGGCGCCCGGCGCCACGGTGAACACCTGCCCGGAGTGCCAGGGCCGCGGCACGGTCACCTTCGGCGCGGGAAGCTTCGGCGTCTCGCGCCCCTGCCCCATGTGCGGCGGCAGGGGCAAGGTCCCCAGCGAGCCGTGCCCCACCTGCAGCGGCAGCGGCAAGCTCCGCCGCCAGCGCGCGGTGAACGTGACGGTGCCCGCCGGGGTGGACAACGGCTCCAAGATCCGCCTGGCCGGACAGGGCGAGCCCGGCGCCGCCGGCGGCCCCCCGGGAGACCTGGTGCTCACCTTCCGGGTGGAGCCGGACCCCTTCTTCACCCGCGACGGGCTGGACGTGGAGGCGACCATCCACGTGAACCTGGCCCAGGCCGTGCTGGGGTCCAAGGTCAAGGTGCGGACGGTGGACGGGCAGTACGTGGTGCTCAAGGTGCCGCCGGGAACGCAGCCCGGGCGCAAGTTCCGCATCAAGGGGATGGGCGTGGAGAAGGCCGGCCGGCGCGGCGACCAGTTCGTGAAGGTGCAGGTGGACGTGCCGGACCGGCTGGACGAGCCGGCACGCAAGGAGTTCGAGGAGTTTGCCGCCGCCGCCGGGATGCGGCATTGAACCGCAGTGCCCAGTGTCCAGTGCCCAGGATCAAGTAACTGCGGGCACGACCAGGCACTGGGCACTTGGCACTGGGCACTGGGCACTTCAAATGAGCCAGACGTTCACCGACGAGAACCTGCTGACCTGGGAAGCCTTCGCCTCGGGAGGCCGCTTCGGCCTGTCGATCCGGCCCAAGGTGATCTTCCACTGCCTGTCGGACCGCTCCGCGCGCGCCCGCTTCGTCGAGGTGCAGGGCGACGAGGCCGACGCCGAGGAGATGATCCACGACTCGCCCCCCGACCGCCTGCGCCAGCTGCTCGGCGAGTCGCAGGAGCTGGAGTAGGAGTCGACGAGCAGTTACGGGACATGATGACGGGAGCGGCACCAGGTGGAGCCGCTCCCGTCTGCGTTTCTCGAGGTCAGGCGTAACAGCTTGCTCCCAACACGGGAGCACCCTTACATTTCTTTTCGGAGCCTGATGCGAGTCATCGCCAAGCGTACCATTCGCCAATTCTGGGAAACCCACCCTCGAGGGGCAGAAGCAAAGTCTGCGCTTCAGGTGTGGTACAGCACTGTCGAGGACGCAGACTGGCCACTCCGGCCGATGTCAAGGCAAGCTATGGAGACGCCAGTATCCTGAAAGACAGCCGCGTCGTCTTCAATATTGCCGGCAACAGGTTCCGGCTCGTTGTCTGGATCAACTATCCACACCGTGTCGTTTACATCCGGTTTGTGGGTACGCACGAGGAATACGATAAAATCAACGCGGAGACGATCTGATGGAGATCCTGGTCCGGCCGATCCAGAACGAAGATGACTACGATGCGGCCCTGGAGGACGTGGAGAGCTTGATGGGCGCCACGCCCGGGACTGCAGAGGGTGCTCGTCTGGATGTGCTGGTGACGCTGATCGAAGCCTACGAGGCGAAGCGGTGGGTGATCGGGGTTCCGGACCCCATAGAGGCCATCCGTGTGCGCATGAGGCAGAAGAACCTGCGGCAACGCGACCTGCAATCCATGGTAGGTTCGCGTGGCCGCGTCTCGGAAATCCTCTCTCGGAAACGAGCTCTGACCCTTCCGATGATCCGGAAGCTATCTCGGGGATTGGATCTGCCCGCAGACATCCTGATCCAGGAAGTACGACCGCCCCACCGCCGGACCACCAAAGAACGGCGGACTGAGGCAAAGAAACCGTAGGCCGGCTCCTCGCCGATAAGAGAAATGCCACCATCCATCCGACAATGATTGGATTGCTGCAGCATCGACGCCCGCGCCAGCTGCTCGGCGAGTCGCAGGAGTTGGAGTAGGCGCTCCGTCGGCAGGAGGCGGAAATCGGAGCTTCGAGACCATCGAGAAAGGAGCGGCGCCGCGGGGCGCCGCTCCTTTGTTCTGGTACGCACGAGAGAACCCCTGCGGAGGAATTTCATTGCGACCGGGCTCCTGAGGCATTTTCTTGCGAGGTGAGCCTCTCCTTCCGCGCCGTTCGTCGCGCGGAGCCCTCCCGGGCCGCTCCCGGCCCACCCTTCCCACCGCAGAGGATCACCATGAGCCACGTACACGTCATCCTCTCCGCCGGCCACCGCAACGACACGGCGGGCGGCGCCGCCGGCGAGGCGGCGCTCAACCTTGCCTACGCCAACGCGTACGCGGAGGTGCTGCCGCAGGACGGCTTCAAGGTCCACTACATCCAGCGCCTGGACGACGCGCAGGACCACCGCCCGGACTGGTTCTCCGCCGGACTCTCCCAGGTGGCCAAGAAGGTCGCCTCCGTCGCCGAGGGACTGCCCGCGAACGAGCGCATCGTGATGTTCGACGTGCACATGGAGGCGGGCTCGGCCTCGAGGGGGCTCTTCGCCATCATCCCGGACGGCGGCGGGCTGAGCGGCACGGCCGCCAACACCCCCGACAGCTGGGAGGGCAACAAGCCCTCGCGCGACCTGGGCAAGCTGATCGCACAGGAGATCAGCCAGGCGACGGGGATCCCCATGCGCTTTTCCAAGGAGCTGGGGCTGATGTCGGAGAAGCAGACCGGCGTGGCCACCGAGTTGCGCGGCCGTCTGGCGATGTTCCGCCACACCGCACACCTGCAGCAGCGGATGATCCGCATGGTCTTCGAGCACGGGAACATGAGGACCGACAAGACGCTCCTGACCGCCGCGGAATCGCCCGGCAAGGCTGCCCGCGCGCTGTCGAAGGCGCTGACCGCGTTCTTCGGCGGGCACCAGCCGGTTCCGCCGCCGCTCGCTCCGCGCTCCGCCGCCCCGCCGGTGGACGGCGACGACCACACGGTGAACGGGCGCGAGTTCATTGCCCTGGCGCGCCGGGTGACCATCGCCAGGGACGGCGTGCCGGGGCTGCAGTTCGCCGATCCGCAGGCCAGCCCGGTGCGCCTGCCGTTCAAGCGGGGGGAGGAGTTCGAGGCCGCCTTCATCGTCACCGGCGCGCCCTTCGGCGGCGACGACCGCTGGTGGGTGGCGGAGGACGGCACCCGCATCCCCATGAACGGCACCGTCGAGAAGTTCAGGCGGGGCTGAGGCCGGGCGTATCGGGCGAGAGGGGGCGTCTTTCACAAACGCGAACGGGAGCGACGCGGACGTGCGTCGCTCCCGTTCGATTCATCGATTCCGTTTGTGCCACCAGTCAGGCGGGCGCGGCGGCCGCAGCGATTTCCATATGAAGAGGACCACGCCGAGCATCGCCAGCGCCATCACCACCGGGTAATATGGAGCAGGCCCGCAGTCCCAGCACTTGACGTAGTTCATGATGCCTCCCGGGTCGCAGCCAACCATGGCCGTCGAGTTGAAACGAGGCGCCACATCCCAGTCTGACGAGCTCCAACAGCGGCGGCACTACCTCATCACGATTCTTCGCGGCGGATTCGATCGGATGCGATCAGGTACTCGCGGATTGCGTCCCGGATGTCATCCAGTGCCTCGTCTTGAGTGCTGCCCTGAGACCAGCAGCCCGGAAGCCGAGGGCAGCTGACGCTGCAGCCTTCCTCATCCCGCCGCAGCACGACCGTGTAGCGCATCGGCATCTCCCGGTGAAGATGCGAACCTACCCCGCGATGCGCCCGCCGCCGAGCACCACGTCGCCGCTGAACATCACGGCGGACTGGCCGGGGGTGACGGCGCGCTGCGGCTGGTCCAGCGCCAGGCGCACGACGCCCTCCTCCACCGACTCCACGCGCGCGGGGACGGCGGGGGCGCGGTGGCGCATCTGCACGCGCACGGCGTCGCCGGGGGCGGGCGGGACGGCAAGCCAGTTCAGCTCGCCGATGGCCACCTCGCCGCGCATCAGCTCATCCGCCGTACCGACGACCACCTCGCGCGCCTGCGGCCGCGTGCCGATGACGTACAGCGGCAGCGAGCGCCCGCCGCCCAGCCCCTTGCGCTGGCCGACGGTGTAGCGCGCGTACCCATCGTGCCGGCCGATCACCTCGCCGGAGGTGGTGACCAGCGCGCCGGGGGAGAGGGCGGCGTGGTCCGCGCCCAGCCGCTTGCCCAGGAACCCCGCGTAGTCGCCGGTGGGGACGAAGCAGATCTCCATGCTCTCCGGCTTCTCCGCCGTGGTGAGGCCCAGCTCGCGCGCCTTCTCGCGCACCTGCGGCTTGGTCATCCCGCCCAGCGGGAACATCAGCTTCGGCAGCATCTCCGGCGGCAGCGCCCACAGGAAGTACGACTGGTCCTTCTTTTCATCCACCCCCCGCAGCAGCACCGGCTCGCCGCGCGCATCCGTCCCCATGCGCGCGTAGTGGCCGGTGGCGATGAGCTCGCAGCCGAGCATCGCTCCGCGGCGCAGCAGGTCGCGGAACTTGGTGTTGCCGTTGCAGCGCACGCAGGGGTTGGGCGTCCGCCCCGCGGCGTACTCGCTGACGAAGTCGTCGATCACGTCGCGCGTGAACTCGCGCTCCACGTCGAAGACGTAGTGCGGAATGCCCAGCCGGTCGGCGACCATGCGGGCGTCCATGATCCCGTCCAGCCCGCAGCACGACCGCGTGGGGCCCACGGCCTCCGCATCGGCCTCCGAGTAGCAGAAGGTCTTCATCGTCACGCCGATGACGTTGTGCCCCTGCTCCACGAGCAGCGCCGCCGCCACCGACGAGTCCACGCCGCCCGACATGGCGACGAGGACGTTCTTCTTCTCCATCGCTCGATCTTCGTTCGTTCTTGACTGCAGCTCTGGGCGTGCCCCTCCGCTGCGCTCCGGGCGCGCATCCCTCACGCGACCGCGACGGCTAATCTAACCCCGCACCCGCTCCACCACGCGCGGGACCACCTCCAGCGCGCGGTCCACGTCTTCGTCCGTGCTGTCGCGACCCAGCGAGAAGCGCACCGAGGGTCCGGAGAGATCCGCAGGCAGCCCCATCGCCGTCAGCACGTGCGAGGGCGAGACGGCGCCGCTGCTGCACGCGCTGCCGGAGGATGCCGCCACGCCCTCCATGTCCAGGCCCGGGAGCAGCAGCTCCGGGTCCGCGCCGGGAACGGACACGTTGCTGATGGTCGGCAGGCGCGGCGCGCCGGCGGCGTTGACGATGAGCCCCGGCACGCGCTCGCACAGCCCCGCCTCCAGCCGGTCGCGCAGCGCGGCGATGCGCGCCATCTCCTCCTCGCGCTCCGCCTCCGCCCGCTCCGCGGCGACCGCGAAGGCGCTGGCGGCGGCCACGTCCTCGGTGCCTGGACGCAGGCCGCGCTCCTGCCCGCCGCCGTGCAGCATCGGCCGCAGCCGCGTGCCGCGGCGGACGAAGAGCGCGCCGGCGCCGCGCGGGCCGCCCAGCTTGTGCGCGCTGAACGCCAGCAGCTCCGCCGGCACCCGGTCCACCCGCACCGGCAGCTTGCCCAGCGCCTGCACCGCGTCCGAGTGAAAGGGGACGCCCGCCTCCGTGCACATCGCCGCGATCCGCTCCACCGGCTGCACGGCGCCCACCTCGTTGTTGGCCCACATCACGCTCACCAGCGCGGGCCGCCGGGCGCGGAGGATCTCCGCCAGCGCATCCACCTGCACCACGCCGTCGCCATCGACCGGGATGGCGATCAGCCGCTCCCCGCCCGCCGCTTTCGCCGCGGCGAGCACCGCCTTGTGCTCCACGGCCGCGACGGCGACCGGACGCGCGCCGTCCTGCGCCGCCACGCCCAGCACGGCCAGGTTGTCCGCCTCGGTGCCGCCGCGGGTAAAGACGATCTCCGCCGGCGCCGCGCCGATGACCGCGGCCAGGCGGGCGCGGGCGTCTTCCAGGGCGGCGCGGGCCTCGCGCCCCCAGCGGTGGCCGCTGGAGGGGTTGCCCCAGCGCCGCGACAGCACGTCCAGCATGGCCTCGCGCGCCTCGTCGCGGAGGGGCGTGGTGGCGGCGTAGTCCAGGTAGACGGGCTGGGGCATGGCGGCGCCTGGGACAAGGGACCCGCGTTGATAAACGCAATCGGGGATTAGGTTTCCCGCGGCTGGACGCGGCGAACGGAACACTTGAGGCGGCGTGGGGCCACGGCTAGATTGCGCGGAGAGCCCCGCCCCTCCGCAGAAGGTCCCCGCGCATGATGCCACCGCTTCCGGAGCGCCGTCCGCCCGTCTTCACCACCACCGTCCACGGCACCGTCTTCGGAACGCGCGCGTCGCTGGTGGACCAGGTGCAGCCGGGCGAGGAGCTGATCCTGATCCCGGACCCGCCGATGGAGGACGATCCGGAGGTCTGGGTGCACTCGCGCACCGGCGACCCGCTGGGGCACCTGCCGCCGGAGATCAACCAGTGGCTGGCGCCGTGGCTGCTGCGCGGGGGGCAGGCCCGCGCCACCGCCGTCCGCGTCCGCGGCACCGACGTGCCGAGCTGGAAACGGTTGATCATCGAAGTCCATTGCGCCGGAGCCTGACCGCGCGCATATTGCGATCGAGGGGCCGGTCTCCACCAGTCGCATTGTGCCGAGCAATCGAGCACGCCTACTGGAACCGCGGGAAACCGCGAGTTCGAACCGCGACGGAGGCCGGCCCCGACTCGTTCGGGCGCGGATGGTCCACTCGGATCGTCCGCGCCCGCTTTTTGTGACAAGGTGACAAGGTGACAGGGTGACAGGGTGACAAGGTGATGGGGGGGGACGGATGGAGCGTCCCGGTCACCAGAGGTCCGGCAGTGACGCGACGCTCGCGATCAGGTGCGTGTGCGGCGCACGCTCCAGCCGCTCGCGCGGGTGCGCGCCGCTCAGCACGCCGACGTTCCACGCCACCCCCGCGTTCCACCCCGCCAGCAGGTCGAGCTCGGTATCGCCCAGGTTCATCACGCGATGGACGGAGGTGGCGCCCGTCACCTCCATCGCGCGGAAGATGAGGTACGGCGCGGGCCGGCCCGCCCGCACGTCGTCGCCGCAGACCACGGCATCCACCATCCCCTCCGCCCACCCCAGGGCGTCCAGCAGCAGCCCGGTGATGTCGCGGTCGAAGCCGGTGTTCAGCGCGACACGGATGCCGCGGCCGCGCAGCCACCGCACCGTATCCTCCACCCCCGGCACCGCCTGCGCACCCGCCCGGTACCGCTCCGCGAGATTCGCGCGGAAACGCTCGTAGGCCTCGTCCGCCGCCGCGGCCGGCGCATCCGGGCGATGGTCGGCGAGCAGGCCGCGGATCACCTCGCGCTTGGACGCACCGCGCACCTGCGCGATCTCGTCGTCCGTCAGCGCGACGCCGTGGGATGCGAGCGCGGCACGGAAGGCGGCGGGCACCTCGCCCCGGTCCTGCACGGTGGTGCCCGCCATGTCCATCACCACCAGCTGGACCTCGGCGATGCTCGGCGCCAGGGGCTCGCTCGCGCTCACCCGTTTGCCTCACCCTCGTGAGCCATCACCCTGTCACCCTGTCACCCTGTCACCGTCAGATGCTGCGCACCGGGAGCGAGACCACGTCGTCCACCTGCATGGTCTCGGTGACGAAGAAGGGCTCGCCGTACGCCGTGCGGATGAGGGAGCCGTAGCGGGCGGCGTGCATGCGCACCTGGTCGTACAGCGGGCGGTCGCCGCCGGGGTACACTTCCCCGCCCCACGTCTTGCCGTCGAACTGCGAGGCGTAGCAGTGCACGGCCTGCATCTTGGTCTCGATGAAGTCCGTGATGTCCACCACGAAGCTCGGCTTCACCGGGTCCTCACGATAGGTCAGCGCGTAGAGCAGCTTGTGCGGGCGGTGCGGCGGGCCGGGGACGTCCAGCTTGGCCAGCCCCGCCAGGAAGCAGGCGTCGTACGCCAGCTGCGAGGCGATGCGGTGGTCCGGGTGCCGCCCCGTGATGTACGGCAGGATGACCACGCGCGGCCGGAAGGCGCGGATGAACGCCGCCACGATGCGCCTGGTCTCCGGCGTGTTCTCCAGCCCCGCGTCCGGCAGCCCCGCGTTGCGCCGCGCGGTGACGCCCAGGATCTTCGCCGCCGCGTCGGCCTCTTCGCCGCGCAGCTGGGCGCTGCCGTCGGTGCCGCGCTCGCCGGCGGTGAGGTCCAGGATGCCGGTGCGGTGCCCCTGCGCCGCCGTCCTGGCCATCGTGCCGCCCACCAGCAGCTCCACGTCGTCGCGGTGCGCGGCGATGGCCAGCAGGTCCACGGGCGGCGCGGTGGGTTCGGTCACGGTCGGATCAGGCGAGAGGAGTGGGGGAAGCCGGCGAGTCGGCGGGCAAGATGCCCGGGCTCCGGCCGTCCGCGCAACCGCGCTGGACGCATCCGAGATCCCATTCTGTCCCGCTCCCTATGTGTCGTTCTTGATGACAATCATTTACAGACGTAAATTACAAACGAGATGGC
>DASTNU010001022.1:0-3671 GCA_035720605.1 Longimicrobium sp.
AACGCCGGCCAGGCGCGCCACCGCGGCATCGAGGCGAGCGCCGTGCTGACCCCACGCCCGGGGTGGACCGCGCGCGCGGCGTACACCTGGACCGAGGCGGAATTCGGCCGGTACGTGGTGAACGGCCAGGACCGCGCGGGAAACCCGGTTCCCGGCGTGGCGCCGCACCGGCTGGATGTATCGCTGCTGGCCTCTTCGGAGCGCGGCCCGTTCGCGGGGATGGAGCTGCGCCACGCCTCCAGCACGCCGGTGGCCGACGACGACGCGGAGGCCCGCTTCCGGTCGCCCGCGTACACGCTGGTGGACGTGCGCGGCGGATGGAACGGCGTACGGGCGGGCCGGATGGCGCTCTCGCCCTTTGCCGGCGTCACCAACCTGCTGGACCGCGCCTACAACACCTCGGTGGTGGTGAACGCCTTCGGGCGGCGCTACTACGAGCCGGGCCCCGGCCGCGCCCTGTACGCCGGCCTCAGCCTCACCCTCGGCATGCCCGCGGGGGACGGCGGGTGGTAGGCGGGTGCAGGCGGTTCGGCAGATGTCCAGCGAGGGAGAGTTCTACCCCACGCCCCGCTGCGCGGGAGGCCCTCTCCCCCGCCCGGCCTTTCGCTCGTTCCTCGCGACGGCGGGCGACCCCTCCCCCAACTTCGGGGGAGGGGTTGTGGGGCCCGCTGGATCGGGGTGCTTCGAAGGAGATTGGTCTGCGCCGGCGCGCGCGCCCGATGCCCCGCTTCACCTTGCCGCGGCGGGCGCACCGTGCTAGAGTGCCGGTTTCCGCCCCGCCCCCAGACGCAGCATTCCGGCGAGGGCCGCTCGACCCGAAACCCAATGCTTACGATGGCCACCACTGAGGCCCCTCCCGCGCCTGTCTTTGGCCGTGAAAGCCGCTACGGCCTGGAGAACCACGGCATCCGGAACCCCGGCACCGTCTTCTGGAACCTGAACCCGGTGGAGCTGGTGGAGCACGCCGTGCGCCGGGGCGAAGGGAGCCTGGTGGACGGCGGGCCCTTCAACGCCGTCACCACCCCGCACACCGGGCGCTCCCCCAACGACCGCTTCGTCGTGCGCGAGCCGGGGTCGGAGAACGACATCGACTGGGGGAAGGTGAACGTCGCGTTCGAGGCGGAAAACTACGACCGCCTGCGCGAGGACGTGATGGGGCACCTGGAGGGGCAGGACCTGTTCGTGCGCGACATGTGGGCGGGCGCGGACCCGCGCTACCGCCTGGGCGTGCGGGTCATCACGCCCAACGCGTGGCACAACCTGTTCGCCTACAACATGTTCCGCCGCCCCGCCCGGAACGAGCTGGATGCGTTCGAGCCGGGGTTCACCATCCTGCACGCTCCCGAGTACCAGGCGGACCCCGCGCGCCACGGCACGCGGACCAGCACCTTCATCCTCATCCACTTCGGGCGCCGTGAAGTGCTCATCGGCGGCACCCGCTACGCCGGCGAGATCAAGAAGTCCGTCTTCGGCCTGCTGAACTACCTGTATCCCAAGCAGGGCATCCTGTCGATGCACTGCTCCGCCAACGTGGGGCCGGAAGGCGACACCGCGCTCTTCTTCGGCCTGTCGGGGACGGGGAAGACCACCCTGTCCGCGGACCCGGAGCGCGCGCTCATCGGCGACGACGAGCACGGCTGGAGCGACGACGGGATCTTCAACTTCGAGGGCGGCTGCTACGCCAAGGCCATCAAGCTCTCCCCGCAGGGCGAGCCGGAGATCTACGCCACCACGCGCATGTTCGGCACGGTGCTGGAGAACTGCGTGCTGGACGAGGAGCGGCGGGTGGACTTCGACGACCAGTCCATCACCGAGAACACGCGCGTCTCGTACCCGCTGCACTACATCCCCAACCACGTTCCCGAGGCCCGCGGCGGGCACCCGCGCAACGTCGTCTTCCTGACCGCGGACGCGTACGGCGTGCTTCCCCCCATCGCCCGGCTCACGCCCGAGCAGGCGATGTTCTACTTCCTTTCCGGGTACACCGCCAAGGTGGCCGGGACGGAGCGCGGGGTGAAGGAGCCGCAGCCCACCTTCAGCGCCTGTTTCGGCGCGGTGTTCATCCCCCTGCACCCCGGCGTGTACGCGGAGATGCTGGGCGAGAAGCTGCAGCAGCACGGCTCGCGGGTGTGGCTGGTGAACACGGGGTGGACCGGGGGCCCGTACGGCGAGGGGAGCCGGATGAAGCTGGCGTACACGCGGGCCATGGTGCGCGCCGCGCTCTCCGGCCAGCTGGACGACGTGGAGACCGCGACCGCGCCCTTCTTCGGCCTGCAGATCCCCACCAGCGTCCCCGGCGTGCCCGCCGAGGTGCTGAACCCGCGCGGCACCTGGGCGGACCCCGACGCCTACGACGCGCAGGCCCGGAAGCTGGCGGGGCTGTTCGCCGAGAACTTCGAGCGCTTCGCGGACCGCGTATCCGAATCCGTGCGCAGCGCCGGTCCCCGCGCGTCGTAGTTTCCCCGGGGGCGTTTCAGCGCAGAGGGCGCAGAGACAAAAGAGAGGGTGCAGAGGCGTGGGAAACCCCTCTGCGTCCTCTCTGCCTTTTCGTTCGTTCGTCGATTCTGGCTGCGGGCAAGCGCCCATCTGTCATTCCGAGGGGAGGCGCCGCGTCGATCCCGGCGGTTTGCACGGCATCCGGGCGCCGACCGAGGGATCCACCGTCCGTACCGCCAGGCTCGTCGCCGAGGCACGGATGCGCCAGGCGTCCCGCGGTTCCCCGGCTGAAGGCTGGCCGCGAACTAGACGCAGCTGGATTCCTCGGTCGGCGCCCATGTTCTGTTGCGATGGGACGGTGTCGCGGGGCGCCTTCCTCGGAATGACAGCTTCGTGGTCCGTGGGCGGCGTCCATCGCGCGCTGCAACAAGATCCGCGATGAGCTTCTTTTCCTCTGCGTCGAAACGCCCGTGGGAGATTTCCCTCTCACGCGCGCGCCCGGCGGCGGTTACATTCTGTCGCGAACCCGGACCAGAACGCACCCGACCATGAGCGACGCGCAGCCGGCCACGCAGCAGATCCCGCTGTCGATCGACAAGATTCTGCGGCGGTTCGCCACGCTCACGCCGGACCTGACGCGGCAGGCGCTGGTGCAGTACGCCAACAGGCTGCCGCCGCTGCCGGAGCACCTGCAGGGGGTGGACCTGGAGCAGTACCGCGTGCACGAGTGCATGACGCCCGTCGCCATCTTTCCCGAGGTGGTGGACGGAAAGATGTACTACCACGCCGAGGTGCCGCGGGAAAGCGCCGCCATCCGCGCCCTGCTGGCGATGATCTTCGACGCGGTGAACGGCCAGCCGCCGGAGACGGTGCTGTCCATCCCGCCCGACTTCGTACGGCAGGTGATGGGAAAGATCGGCCTGTCCGCGCGCGAGGCGGGGCTGACCGCCATGGTGGAGCGGCTGAAGCGCGCCGCCCGCCACGCGGTGGCCGAGCGCGACGGCGCGCGCGACCCGGGTGCCCGCTGAGCGCCGCCCGCCGGCGCGCGGCGAGGGCGGCAACCGGACAAGCGTGTCGCGGCGCGCACTTTTTTCCTGCCGCGCTCGCCCGGGGCTGCGCCGGTCCGCCGCGCCCGCCCCTTGCGCGAGGCGGCGGCGGCGCTTCTTTTACCGGCCCGGGCCCGGAGGGAGCGCCTCCCGGCCGCGCGGGGAGAGACAGGAGAACGATTCGTGAAG
>DASTNU010001023.1:0-6004 GCA_035720605.1 Longimicrobium sp.
CGCGCCTCGTTGACGCTGTCGGACCGGGAGATCGCCCCGCTGGCCGGCGACGTCCGCCTGCGCGGGCGCCGCCCCCGCTGGCTCTGAGCGGGATGGATTTCCTGCGGATCGGCGGGACGCGGCTGGAGTGCCGCTGGACCGGCCCGGCGCCGGACCGGGCGCCGACCATCGTGTTCCTGCACGAGGGGCTCGGCTCCGTCAGCACCTGGCGCGACTTTCCGGACGCGCTGGCGGCGGCCACCGGCTGCGGCGCGCTCGTCTACTCCCGCGCGGGCTACGGCCGGTCCGATCCCGTCCCCCTTCCCCGCCCCGTCCGCTTCATGCACGACGAGGCGAAGGTGCTGCGCGACGTGCTGCGGGAGGCGCAGGTCCGCGAGCCGATCCTGCTGGGCCACAGCGACGGCGCGTCCATCGCGCTGATCGCGGCGGGGAGCGCGCCGATCCCCGGCCTGCGCGCGCTGGTGCTGGAGGCGCCGCACGTCTTCGCGGAGCCGTACGGGCTGGAAAGCATCGCCAGGATCGCGGACGTCTACCGCACCACGAAGCTGCGCGAGCGGCTGGCGCGGCACCACGGCGACAACACCGACGTGGCGTTCTGGGGATGGAACCGCGTCTGGCTGGACCCCGACTTCCGCGCCTGGAACATCGAGGCCGTGCTCCCCGGCGTTACCGTCCCCACCCTCGTCGTCCAGGGCGAGGACGACGAGTACGGCACCCGGGCACACGTGGAATCCATCCAGCGCCGTTCCGGCGGCCCGGTGGAGACGCTGCTGGTCCCGCGCTGCGGCCACGCCCCCCACGCCGAGCGGCGCGATCGGGTGCTGGCGGCGATGGCGCGCTTCATCCGCTCCGTCCCCGGCGCGGATGAAGCGCGGGCGCCCGTTGTCGGCCGATCCGCGGCCCGCTAGCTTTCGCCTCCCCCGCCCCCGCCGCACCGTCCGGCGCCGCATTCCGCGGCGGCAGCACGCGCTTCAACTCGACCACGCTTGGAATCCCGCTCCTCGCCAGCCCCTGGAACGGCCGCCGGGCCCGTGCACGTCCCCGCGCTGGACGGGCTGCGCGGAATCGCCATCCTGGCCGTGCTCGTGCTGCACCTTACCTCCGCGCTGACGGCGCCGGAGAGCACGCCCGCGCGGCTGGCGAGGCAGGCAGGGAGCTTCGGGTGGAGCGGCGTGGACCTGTTCTTCGTCCTTTCGGGGTTCCTGATCACCGGCATCCTGGCGGACGCGCAGGAAACGCCGCGCCGCTTCCGCACTTTCTACGCACGGCGGGCGCTGCGCATCCTGCCGCTGTACTACGGCTTCCTGCTCCTCCTCTTCGCCGTCCCGGTGCTTCTGGGGACGCGGGCGTACGTCACCCCGCTGGACCAGCAGCTTCCCTACTGGCTGTACCTGCAGAACTTCTGGTGGCTGAAGACGGGCGCGCTCGAGTTCTCCGCGCACCTGTGGACGCTGGCCATCGAGGCACAGTTCTATCTCGCCTGGCCGCTGGCGGTCTTCACCCTGTCGCGCCGGAACGCGCTGCGCGTGTGCCTGGCGTGCATCGCCGGGGCGCTGGCGTTCCGGCTGGCGTGCATCTTCACGATGGACGACCTGCGGGCCATCTACTTCCTTACCCCGGCCCGGATGGACGGGCTGACGGTGGGCGGGGCGATCGCGCTGATCGCGCGGGGACCGGGCGGGTGGGCGGGGCTGCGGCGGTGGGCGCCGCGGGTGATGGCGGCCGCCTTCGCGGTGCTGGCGATGGCGCCCCTGCACCCCTCCGGCTTCAATCCCGGCGGCGTGTACATGACCTCGGTGGGATATACCGCCCTGGCGTTCTTCTTCGGCGCGCTGCTGGTGATGGCGCTGGATGCCGGCCGGCCGCCGCTGCCGCGCCTGCTCTCCGCCCCGGTGCTGCGCTTCTTCGGCCGCTACAGCTACGGGCTGTACGTCTTCCATGTGCCGCTGGTCTCCCTGGCGCGGCTGGGCGGCATCACCCCCAACCGCTTCGCCGGCACGCGCTGGGAGCTCGCGGGACTGCTGGGATACGCGATGCTCATGCTGGCGGCCACCCTCCTCCTGGCCATGGCCAGCTTCCATCTCTACGAAAAGCCGTTCCTCCAGTTGAAATCGCGGTTCGCATACGGAGGGGATGACGTCCAACGAGTATCCCGGGCGTGACGAACCGAGGGACCCGGCGTGCCGATTCACCCCGCGTCAGGGTATTGCACGTCGAGCCTGACGTCGCCCTCTGATGTCATGCGAAAGCGCGCCTTGTGCCAGGGCGCATGGCCAGGGTGTTTCATGAAGTCCCGGATCTTCAGCAGAACGTCGAGCAGGCTCAGGTCTTTGCGCTGAAACTCGGGGGCATACCATTTTTCCTCGCCCTGCAGGTTGATGTAATCGCCCGTGTACCTTCCCCAGTTGTCTTCGACCTCGGCGTCGATCCAGGCTTCTTTCCAGTCCTCGGGGATGTTCGCGAACATCGATTCGGCGATCAGCTGGTAGCATTCCTCCAGAGTTTTCATTGATCTCCCTCCGGGCGGTCGTTGAGCGGCTTCACGTTGTGGCGCGAAGCGTAACCGCGAAGCCCCGGCCTCCGCTACCGCGGCGGACGCGCCGCGAACGCGGCAAGCACCGCTTCGCCGGCACGCGCTGGAAACGCGGAGGCGCGGAGAAGATCCCTCCGCGCCTCCGCGTCCCTGCGTGAGACCCATCCCTTCCGCAGCCGGCTCTACGCGCCGACGTGCGCGTAGCCGTACTCGCTGCTGGGCTCCGGCACCGGCGCGCCTTCCGCCCGCAGCCCGTCGATGTGGAAGTCGATGGCCTCGCGGATGTTGGTCTCCGCCTCGTGGCGGGTGCGGCCGGTGCTCACGCAGCCGCGCAGGTCGGGCGCATACGCCGAGTAGCCGGTGTCCGTGCGCTCGAAGACGATCAGGTAGCGCTTCACGGCGCCACCTCCGCCTGCGCCTGGACGCTGTGCACCGCGCCCGGCGACAGCTCGTCGGCGGGCTGGCGGCGAATGGTGAGCACGCCGCGCCTCTGCGGGTGGACGTACTGGCGATGGCTGCCGCGCATGCGCACGCGGCACCAGCCGTCGTTCTCGATCAGGCGGATCACGTCGGGAAGCATCATCTCGGCCGCGCCGGTTGCAAGGTGGACGGTCCTTCGGGTCGGGCGCGGAACGTAATCGCGTCCGCGCGAACCTTCCAAACCGCCACCCGCCAACTCGCGTACCTATTTTCCGCCACCCATCCGGGTCGAAGCGAAGAGGGGAGATCCCGGCCGGATCTCCCCTCTTCGCTGAATGCCGGTGAGCGAGGCGGCGGCCTGCGCGATCGCTCGCGCGCCCCCCGCTCATCCGTTCAGCCGTTCACCCGTTCAGCCTCACCGGCCAAAGACGCCGATCCCGTAGCGGCAGGGCTCGACGGAGCAGCTCGCCATGTCCACCTCCACGGTAAAGTTGCCCGAGCGCGAGACCGTCACGGTCACGAGCGGGTAGTCGTCGGGAAGCAGGTCGCTGTCCACCTCCCGCCCGTTCCCGTCGTACAGCGTCAGGTCCAGGTCCGAGCAGTCCGTGTCGCACGCGCCCATGATCTGGTACTCGGTCCCCACGTCGAGGTCGAGCCGCACCCGTTCGGAGCCGCCGTCGTTCAGCGAGCCGGTGTAGATGTGGTGCGTGAGCGTGTAGCCCTGTTGCTCGAAGTGGGCCCCCATCCGCTGCAGAATGCGACGCACCTGCTGGGTCCAGGCGTCCTGCGGGACGGCGGCGGCCGTGACGGTGACCAGCGCGGCCAGGGAGAGGAGGATGCGCTTCATGGGGAGTGTTCCTTTGGAAGGAGGGATCCGGACCCGGAGAAGGACCGGTGGAGACACGCATGGCGCGCGAGCGGAGAACGCGCGGCGATGATGTAACGTCTGGTGCGGAGCCGCCGCTGTCAATCGTTTTGTGTGACAGTGCGGCGAGAGCGGCCCCGCTCTGCTCCATTCCCGCCGCGAATTCCTCGCCGGGCCCTCATCTCGCCGTATCGCGCGCCGGCCGCGGCCGCGGCGAATCCGCACCCGGCCCGCGTCGCCGGACCGGCGTGCCGGGGCGGCGGGTGATGCCTACCACGTTGTCGTCCAGCTCGCGGTCGATCAGCTTGTGCAGCGGATCGATCCCCGCCTCGCGCGGCCACTCGTCCACCACGATGCGGAAGGTGCGCCGGCGCCCGTCGTAGCGGAACTTGCGCAGCCAGATCGGCTCTTCGCCTTCGCCGAAGACCCCGATCTCCACCAGGTCGTCCATCGGCACCGCCGACTCGTCGCCCAGCGGGCCCGCGCGCACCTTGCGTCCCGTCACCGTCAGGTCCACCCGGTAGCGTCCGTCCGCCAGCTCCGTCCCCTCCGCCCGCGTGGCGCGCAGGTCCCACAGCGTCACCGTCTCGAACAGGTCCTCGATCACGTACTGGAGAGAATCCGGGGTGGCCGCGCGCAGGTGGCGCAGCAGGTCCCCGGAGGTGGGATACCGCCCGCGGAGCGTCCGCGACTCCTCCAGGAACGCCCGCAGCGCCCCGTTCACCCGCTCCTCGCCCACGTAGTCGCGCAGGGCGTACATCGCCAGCGCGCCCTTGTTGTAGTGGATGTACTGCTGGTATTCGACCAGGGCCAGCGGCATCTCCGCGCGGCGCTCCGTCGTCCGCCCCTGCAGGTAGCCGTCCAGCTCGTGCCGCAGGAACCGGCCGATCTGCCCGCGCCCGTACTCCTTCTCCATCACCATCAGCGCGCCGTACTCCGCCAGCGTCTCGCTCAGCATGGCGCCCCCCTGCACGTCCGCCGGCACCAGCTGGTGCCCCCACCACTGGTGCGCCACCTCGTGCGCGGTCACGAAGAACGGGTAGTCGATGTCGTCCGCCCGCACGTCCGCGATGAAGCCGATCCCCTCGCTGTAGGGGATGGTCCCCGCGAACGACTGCGCGAAGTCGCCGTAGCGGGGAAACTCCACGATGCGCACCTGGCGGTGCTGGTACGGGCCGAACCAGCGCGTGTAGTAGTCCAGCGACTCCTTCACCGCCCGGATCATCCGGTCCACGTTGTACTCGTGCCCCGGGTGGTGAAAGACCTCGATCTCCACGCCGTTCCAGCGGTCCCGCTTCACCGCGTAGCGCGCGCTGAGGAAGGAGTAGAAGTTCAGCATCGGCACGTCCATCACGTAGCGGAAGTACCGCCGGTCCCCCCGCCGCCAGGTGCGCTCCAGCCGCCCGGGCGCCAGCGCCGTCTGGTCCGCCGAGGTGGAAACCGTGGCGCGGAAGTCGATCCAGTCCGCGTCGCGCGAGACGAAGTTGCGCGCCCGCCCCGCCGGGTCGCCGATCGGCGTGGCGCGGGGGCGCGGGGGCAGCCCGTGCCGCTCGCGCGCGCCCTCGTCCTCCAGCTCGCCTTGCGGGTTGTAGCCGATCCCCGGCAGGTAGTGGCTGTCGAAGAAGGTCCCGTTCCCCACCACGGGAAAGAACGACGGCTCGTCCTCGAAGCCGCGCGTCTCGTGCGCCACGTCGAAGCGCAGCTCGGCGCTCTCCCCCGGCGCCAGCGGGCGGGCCAGGCGAAAGGCGTAGTAGCCCTTCTGAGCGTCCGCGATGATGCGCCGCGACGGGCGGTCGAAGTCCATCCGCCGGATGCGCAGCGTGTTCAGCAGGTCCACGTGTACGTCGCGGATCGGCTCCTCCGTCCGGTTCACCAGCCGGTACGCGCCACGGATGCGCACGTCGCGCGCTTCCGGGTAGATGTCCACCTCCAGCGCGACCGCGGTGACGCGCGGCTGCGGCATCGACTGGTATCGCCTGTACAGCTTCTCGTAGTCGACGACGATGCGCTCCTCCTCGTCCGCCGGGTTCCACTCGTTCAGCCGCACGGTGTTGTGCAGGATGAACCCGCCGGTCCCCGCGATCAGCGCCAGCGCCACCAGCGTGGCCGCCAGCGCGGGGCGGCGAAAGCGCATCCGCGCCAGCCGCGCGCGCCACCGCCCGCCCGTCTCCATCCCCCGCACCCAG
>DASTNU010001024.1:0-8647 GCA_035720605.1 Longimicrobium sp.
CAGCTTGTGAGCCTCGCCGTCGGTCACGAACCACAGGTCCGCGCCGGCCGCCCGCACCTGCGTGGCCATGGGCCGCGACACCAGGTGCCCGTCCGGGCGCCGCGTGGTGAACATCGCGATCGCGATCCCTTCCACCAGCCCGTACATCTGCTCCAGCTTCTTTTCCGTCGATGCCGGGGTGGCGTCGTGCGGCGCGTGGCCGTTGCTCTCGCCCATCTCCCTCTCCCGCGTGCAGAAGGTTCGTACAGTGTCTGGAGCGGCGGGTGCTGCGCAGACCCCGTGCCCGCGGCGCTGGTCTGTCGCTGACTTGCCCCCGCGGTGCGCCGCCCGCATCCTTCCGCGCCCCGAGTGATCCCCGTCCCCGCGAGGCGGCGCGTGCAGAACCCGATGATCCCCCGGCTGCAGATCCTGGTGGCCGCGCTGCTCTTCTCCACCGGCGGCGCCGCCATCAAGGCCACCACGCTGAGCAGCTGGCAGGTGGCGGGGTTCCGCTCCGCGGTGGCGGCGGCCGCCATCTTTCTGCTCATGCCGGCCGCGCGCCGCGGCTGGAGCTGGCACGTGCTGCCGGTGGGCGTGGCGTACGCGGTCACGCTGGTGCTGTTCGTCACCGCCACCAAGCTCACGACCTCCGCCAACGCCATCTTCCTGCAGGCCACGGCGCCGCTGTACATGCTCGTCTTCGGGCCGCTGCTGCTGAAGGAGCCGGTGCGGCGGCGCGACGTGCTGCTGATGGTGCCGGTGGCGCTGGGGCTGGCGCTGTTCTTCGTGGGCGCGCAGTCGCCGCTGCACACCGCGCCGGACCCGCGGACGGGGGACCTGCTGGGGGTGGCCAGCGGCGCCACCTACGCGCTCATGCTGGTGGGGCTCCGGTGGATCGGCAGCCGCGCGGGCGGCGGGGGCTCCGCACTCCCCACCGTCGTCGCGGGAAACCTGATCGCGTTCCTCGCCTGCCTTCCCGCCTCGCTGCCGGTGGCGGGTGCGCGGACGGCGGACTGGCTGGCGATCACCTACCTGGGCGTCTTTCAGATCGGCGCGGCGTACGTGCTGCTGACGTGGGGGATCCGCCACGTGCCGGTGCTGCAGGCGTCGGTGCTGCTGATGCTGGAGCCCACGCTGAACCCGGTGTGGGCGTGGCTGCTGCACGGCGAGACGCCCGGCCCCTGGTCCATCGCGGGCGGCGCGCTCATCCTGGGCGCCACGCTGGCACGCACCGTCGTCGATGCCCGCTCGGCGCGGACGGCGCCGGCCGCCAAGGAGGTCGCGGACGACGAGAAGGGCCCCGGCTGACCGCGCCGGGGCCCCTCGTCGCCGGTGTCCCGGACCGGCCGGGACGGGCTCAGTTGGGAACGGTCCACTGGATGGGGATGGTGACCCGCACCGGGACCGGCACGCCCGCCATCCTGGCGGGGCGGAAGCGGAAGCGATCCACCGCCCGCAGCGCCGCCTCGCCGAACGCGGGGTGCGACGCGTCCAGCACCCGCGCCGAGCCGTCACGCACCCGGCCGTCCTCGTTCACGATCAGCTCGATCACCACCCGCCCGCCCACCCGGCTGTCGCGCAGCACGGCGGGGTAGTGCCGCTCCAGCGCGCGGGCCAGCCCATCGCGGTTCAGCACCGGCTGCTCCTCCACGTCCAGCGCGCTCGGCACGTGGTCCTCGCCACGCGGCGGGTCCGTGTTGCCGGTGGGCGTCGTCGGCTCCTCCGTCCGCGGCCCGATGACGTCGCCGATGCGGCCGACCCCGCTGTACGCGGTCGAGTCCACCGGCTTTACGTCCGGCGCTTCCGGGACGATGTCGATGGGCACCACGGTGGGCGTGGTCAGCTGCAGCGTCTCGCCCGTGGTGGGCGGAGGCTGGTCCGGCTGGGCCGGCGGCGGCGGAGGGGGCGGCTCCACCGGATCGGGCGGGGGAGCCGGGGGCTGCCCGATATCGATGACCGAGACCTCCTCCGCCGGCCGCTCGGCGTCGCCCGCGGCGGCGTAGAGGGCGCCGCCCAGCAGCAGCACGTGCGCGGCGACCGACGCCGCGATCGTCGTGGGGCTGATGACCCGGCGCTTGCGTTCGCCTGCCAGGACCTGGAACATGCGGCACCTCCTGCGGAATGGTGGCGGGTTCACCTCGGGGGCGCCGCGGAGGCGGGACCGGCGTCCCTCTGCCGTCCTACGTCCGCTTGCCTGCGGGAGTTCCAGCGTTCCCGCGCGTCGCCCTTCCACCAGAGCAACGAACGATCGTTCGCGCTTCTGACCCGCCCCCCGGCCGAATCCCCCTCCAGCCCCCCTCCGCGCGTCCGGATCATCCGGCCACCATTGACACGTGGCCGGAAATCGCGCTTACTGGAAAGCGCGGCTTCATCCGACCCGTACGTTCCCTACACATCCGGGATGCACCACTCGACCGGCGGCTTGCCCACGCGCTCGAGCTCGCGGTTGATGGTGGTGAACGGCTTGCTCCCGAAAAAGCCGCGCTTCGCCGAGAGCGGCGACGGGTGCGCGGACTTGTGGACGTGGTGCGGCGGCCCGATCAGGGCCTCCTTTCTGGCCGCGTAGCCGCCCCACAGCACGAAGACCACCGGGTCCGGGCGCTCCGCCACGGCGCGGATGGCCGCATCGGTGAACGTCTCCCACCCCTTTCCCCTGTGCGAGTTGGGCTCCCCCTGGCGCACGGTGAGCACGGCGTTCAGCAGCAGCACCCCCTGCCGCGCCCACGAGACCAGCGACCCGTGGCCGGGGATGGGACACCCCATCTCCGCCCTGAGCTCCTTGAAGATGTTGGCCAGCGAGGGCGGCTTGCCCACGCCGGGGCGAACGGAGAACGCCAGACCGTGCGCCTGCCCCGGCCCGTGATACGGGTCCTGCCCCAGGACCATCACCTTCACCTGCTCGTACGGCGTGAGCTCCAGCGCGGTGAAGACCTCGTCCTCCGGTGGATACACGGTCGCACGGCCGCGCTCCCGGTCCACGAAGTCGCGCAGCTTCGCGAAGTACGGCTTCTCCAGCTCCGGTCCCAGGCGGTCCTGCCACGACGGGGGAAGGGGCAGCTTCATCGAAGGCCGGTCGGGTGAGACGGGACGAAGTGAACGTTGTGCACGGTGATGCAAGCCCGGTACCGGCAACCCCGGACAGTGATCCGCACCCCGGGGGCGGCGGGGATCGGCGCGACAAACGTTCTGGCATTTCGGTTGCGAGCCGGGCGAGCGGGACGCACCCGGCGCGGCCCGCGGCGCAGGGAACCCGGCAGGCAGGTGGCGTGGTAGGAGCAGGGCAGGCCCACCCCGGTTCGCGGAGATGAACAGATGATCAAACCCAACGTGAGGGCGTCGTTCGGCAGGCGCGAGGCGGAGATGCTGCTGTCGCTGGCGGGGCCGGGCGGGGAGGAGCGGCTGCGCGAGCAGGGGCTGGACGCGCTGCTGGACGACACCGCGGTGCTGCGCGGGCTGGCGCGAGGCCGCGGCATCAGCACGGCGCCGGCGCCGCTGGTGTTCTACGTGATGGTGCGCCACGCGCTGATGCAGCGCGAGATCCACGACCGCCAGCTGGCGGACTACACGGCGGCGGTGCTGCTGGAGTTCGCCATGGCCGGCAGGGCGCACCGCGTGGACGGCGGCGAGGGCGAGCCGTTCTTCTACCTGGCGGACATCCTTGCGGCCATGGAGCGCGCCCGCGGCGAGCGCGAGTTCCTGCTGCGCGTGCACCTGGGCAACTTTGCGCTCTGGCTGGCGGGCGTGTTCCCCGACTACATCACGCACCGGGTGCAGCGCCGCGGCGCGCCGCCGCTTTCGTACTACGACGAGCTGGGCGCGGCGGGGTTCCGCATGGCGGGCGGCAGCGACCTGGCGCTGCGCCACGGGGTGGGCGACCTGTTCCTGCGCGCGGCCGACCGCTTCCGCGACGTGCGCAGCGCGCTGAACTCCCTCTCCGACACGCTCTTCTTCCCCTGCTCGCGCGACGCCGTGGAGCGCCTGCTGCGCCAGGTGAGCGACGACTTTCGCCGCGACTTCGGCGAGTAGCCGCAGGATCTCTCAGCGAGACGCGGAGGGCGCGGAGAGCTTCACTCCGTGTCCTCCGCGTTTTCTGCAGGGAAAGACCTGTCATGTTGCCGACAAGTCGGAGGCAATAACAACTTGCACTTTCCGCCACCGCCGTAACGTCCCAGTGCCGCTGTTGGCCGTGTTCGCGCGCGGTCTTCCACTCTCGATGCGCGGCCTGATAGCTTCGCGCGCATGCCGAAGCCACGGGTGTACGTCGAGACCACGATTCCGAATTTCTACTACGATCAGCGAACGGATGACGCCGTCGTCACCCGGCGCAGGCTGACGCGCGAGTGGTGGGGCGACGCGCACGAGAGATACGAGTTGCTGACCGGAGCCCCCGTTCTTAGCGAACTCCTGGCCGGGATCGGCAAGCGCGTCTCTCTGCGAATCAGCCTGCTGAGCGGACTTCCGCTTCTCCTTCCCGACACAGCCGCCCTCAATGCGATGGATGTCTATGTCCGTAACAAGCTCATGCCCGCCAGGCGGTCAGAGGACGCGCTCCACCTGGCCCTTGCTTCTCGCTACGGTTGCGATTTCATTGTAACCTGGAATTGCAAGCATCTTGCGAATCCAAACAAGCGCAGGTATTTGGAGCGATTAAACGCCAGATCGGGGCTACACGTCCCGATCATCACCACCCCGGCAGACCTGCTCGGGAGGAGGACGGGATGAACGAGGAAGAGTGGACGGCGGCGGATGACGTCGTCGAGGAAACCTGGGAAGTACGGCGTCGCCTATGGGCACGGTTTGGCAACGATCCCCACAAGTATGCGGCCTATATCCAGGAACTGCATCAGCAACTCGTGCGCGAAGGGTGGAAGACAACGACCCGGAGAAGGTGATCGCGTACTACATGGAGCTCGACAAGCAGTACGCCGAGCGCATGTCGCGCCACGCAGGTCCGGCGAGCAGGGGAAGTCCGCAGCGTAACATCCGCCCATCCCGTCCCGCTCAGTGGTAGTCGTGTGAGCGGACGACTTCTCCGGCCTGGTCCAGGCGCAGGGGGTAGAACGCCTCGGCCTTGAGGTTCACCACGCCGTCCTCCTTCCCCAGGCGTCCCCGCACGGCCAGGATGCCGCTGCGGTTGATGATCTCCCGCTCCTTCTCGTAGAGCGTGGGGGTGACGATCACGTCCAGGCGCCCCGTCTCGTCTTCCAGCCCCACGAACACGAAGCCCTTGGCCGTCCCCGGCCGCTGGCGCACGATCACCAGGCCGGCGGCGGTGACGCGCTCGCCGTGGCGGCGGCGCTCGTCGCGCAGGGCGCCCAGCTCGGCGATCCCCAGCCCATGCAGGTAGCCGCGCAGGTGGCGCATGGGGTGCCCGTCGATGTCGAAGCCGGTGACGTGGTGCGCCATCAGCGTGCGCTCCCCGGGCGCCAGCTCCGGCAGCTGCGCGTGCGTCTCCGGCGCGGGCGCCAGCGGGCCTCCGCTGCGGCGCGCGCGCAGCTCGCCCAGCACCGCCCACAGCGCCTGCCGCGGACCGCCCTCGATCCACGAGCGGAACGCCCCCGCCGCCGCCAGCGCCCGCAGCCCGTGCTCGGAGTCGAACCGTTCCACCACGTCCGCGACGGAGGTGAACGGCGCGCGCTCCAGCTCCGCCCTGAGCCGCCGCCCGGTGACGCTGCCCAGGCCGCGGACGTAGCGCAGGCCCACCCGCACGGCGGGAGTGCCCAGGTTCAAGTGCCCAGGTTCAAGTGACGATTCTACTGGGCACTGGGCACTGGACACTCGATCCTTCTCCTCCAGCGTACAGTCCCACGCGCTCGCCGCCAGGTCCACCGGCCGCACCTCCACCCCGTGTAGCCGCGCGTCGTGGATGAGCGTGGAGACGGGGTAGAAGCCCATGGGCTGGGCGTTCAGGATGGCGCACAGGTACTCCGCGGGATAGTAGTGCCGCAGCCACGCGCTGGCGTACGCCAGCAGCGCGAAGCTGATGGCGTGGCTCTCCGGAAAGGTGTAGCTGGCGCACGCCTCCAGCCATCCCAGCACCTTCTCCGCCGCCGCCTCGTCCACGCCGCGCGCGTGCATGCCGTCGCGGATGGACTGCGTGGCCAGCATCATGTCCGCCCGCGAGCGCTTGCGGCTCATCGCCCGCCGCAGCTGGTCCGCCTGCCCCGCCGTGCACCCGCTCACCACGATGGCGCAGCGCATCAGCTGCTCCTGAAAGAGCGCCGTCCCGTGCGTGCGCCCCAGCACCGGCTCCAGGTCGGGGTGCGGATACTCCGTGGGCACCTGGCCGCGGCGCCGCGCCAGCATCTCCTTCACCTGCCCGCCCAGCATCGGCCCGGGGCGGATGGCGCCGACGGAGATCACCACGTCGTAGAAGCAGGTGGGGCGGAGGCGCGGGAGGAAGTTGGCCTGCGCGCGGCTCTCGATCTGGAAGAGCCCGATGGTGTCCGCCGCGCCGATCTGCGCGTAGACGGCGGGATCGTCCATCGGCAGGCGGCCGATGTCGATCTCCTCGCCGCGCCAGTCGCGGATCAGGTCCATGCACTGCCCCAGCAGCTTGAGCATCCCCAGCCCCAGCAGGTCGAACTTGGGGATGGCCAGGTCCGCGCAGTCGTCCTTGTCCCACTGGATGACGGTGCGGTGGGTCATGGACGCCGGTTCGATGGGGACCACCTCGCCCAGCGGGTGCCCGGAAAGGACGAAGCCGCCGCTGTGGATGCCCCGGTGGCGCGGCAGGCCGTCCAGCCCGGCCACCAGCTTCACCAGCGCGCGCGCCCGCGGCCCGGCGGGGTCCAGGCCGATGGCCCGCAGCGCCTTGCCGTCCTCCGCCTCCAGCGATTCCGCCGCCGTCGTGGCGGAGGTGTATCCATCCACCCGCTTCGCCAGGAAGTCGGCGTCCGCGACGGGAAAGCCCAGGACGCGCATGGCGTCGCGGATGGCGGAGCGGCCGCGGTACTCCACGTGGGTGCACACCATGGCCGCGTGGCCGCGCCCGTACCTCTCGTACACGTACTGCAGCACGCGCTCGCGGTCGTCCATCGCCGCGAAGTCGACGTCGATGTCGGGCGGCTCGGGGCGCTCGAGGGAGAGGAAGCGCTCGAAGAGGAGGTCGTTGGCGACGGGATCGACGGCCGTCACCCGCAGCGCGTAGCAGACGAGGGAGTTGGCCGCCGAGCCGCGCCCCTGGCAGAGGATGCGGCGCTCCCGCGCGAAGCGGCAGATGTCCCACACCACCAGGAAGTGGTCCGCCATCCCCGTGACGCGGATGACGGCCAGCTCGTGCTCCAGCTGCCGCCGGTGCCGGTCCGACGCCTGCGGCAGCCGCTCGCGCAGCCCCTGGCGCGAGAGCGACTCCAGCATGGCGTCGGCCGATTCCCACTCCGGCGGCAGGTGAAAGAGGGGGTGGACGGCGGGCATCTCCGGCAGGCGGAAGCCGGCGCAGCGCTCCGCGATCTCGCGGGTGCGGCGGATGCCTTCCGGCGCGGAGCGCCAGCGGCGCGCCATCTCGGCGGGCGGCTGCAGGCACCATTCGGCGCTGGGACGCAGCCAGCCGCGGCGGTGCGCCTCGTCCAGCGTGGTCTCGCGGCGAATGCAGGTGAGCAGGTCGTGCACGGCGCGGCCGGCGGCGTCGGCGTAGTGCACGTCGTGCGTCACCGTCCAGGGGATCCCCGTCTCGCGCGCCAGGTCCAGCAGGTCCGCGCAGAGCGACGCCTCCTGGTGCGTGCGGTGGTCCCACAGCTCCAGGTGGAAGCGGTCCGCGAAGATCTCCCTCAGCCGCCCCGCCCACTCCCGTGCCTGGTCGTGCCGCTCGTGGCGCAGCAGGCGCGCCAGCCGGCCCTGCGGACACCCCGACAGTGCCACCAGCCCCTCCGCCCGCGCAGCCAGCGCATCGACCTCCAGCCCCGGGACGCCGCGCGGGCGTTCCGTCCGCGCGGCCGTGAGCAGCCCGCAGAGGTTTCTCCACCCTGTCAAGTTTTCCACAATCAGGGTGAGGTGCGAGCCGTCGGAAAGCGTTGTCTCCGCGCCCAGAAGAGGGGCGATTCCACGCTCCGCGCAAGCGCGAGAAAACCGGACGGCGCCCCCCAGGTCGTCGTGGTCGGTGAGCGCCAGGTGGGTGTAGCCGAGCTCCGCCGCCCGCTCCGCCAGTGACTCGGGCGATGTAGCACCGTCACCGAGCGAGAACGCGCTGTGACAATGCAGCTCGACGTAATCTTGTTGAGTCACAACGACTTAGCGAAAAACCGCACCCATGGCGCCATCGCGATTCCGTCACGGACGTCCCTCAATCGTACCATCCTTCCAGGTACCACCGCCCGCTGGCCGCGTCGCGGAAGACGAGCCCCAGCCACCCCTCCGGCGACTCCACCCGCCAGTACTCCCGGGCCGTGGCGCGGGACCACCAGGCCCCCGAAATCCGCTCCGGCCCCTCGGCCCGAGTTTTCCACACCTTTGGTGGAAAACTCCCCATCCCCCCTCCCGGCAACGCGTTCGGGAATTCCACCTGAACCGGCCTCAGCGCGGCGTCCTCGCGCACCTCCAGGGGGATCGGCTCGGGAAGTCGGCGCAGGCAGAGGGATAGCGTGTTCCGGAACGCGTGGCTGGCCTCTCCGGAGCGCTCCACACTCTCCGGCCGCGCCCCGGAGAGGGCGGTGATGCCGTCGCTCCCCCG
>DASTNU010001025.1:0-2224 GCA_035720605.1 Longimicrobium sp.
CCGCCGCCGCCGCCCACGCCCACCACCTTCATGCGGGCGTTCTGGGTCGTCGTCTCGTCGTACTCGAAGACCATGTGCGCGGGCTCCTCCATCGGGGAGGGGACGGGCGTTTGAGAAGGATTCAGATCACGAAAAGCCGGCGCGGATCTCAGAAGAAGTCCGAGATCCAGTCACGCATCCACCTGATGACGCCGTTGACCGAAGCGCCGGACATGGCGCTCCCTTCGGGTGCTTCCGAAACGACGCGGCGCGAGCCGTACACGGCGAGTCCTGCAGCGGTCGAAAACTTGGGCCGCCGCACGGAATCCGCAAGGCCGCCGAGCCCCTCGCCGGGAATGCCGATGCGCACCGGCGCCGCGAAGCCGCGCTCCGCCAGCTCCAGCACCCCCTGCATCCCCGCGCCGCCGCCGGTCAGGACGATCCCGCCCCCCAGCTGGTTCGCGAACCCGCCGCGGTCCAGCTCCGCCGCCACCAGGCCGAAGATCTCGTCCATCCGCTGCTCGATGATGTGCGCCAGCAGCTCGCGGGCGACGTGCCGCGTCTGCCCCGCGGCCGCGCCCGGGACCTCGAAGGTCTCGTCCGGGCGCACCAGGTCCGCGCGGGCCACCCCGTAGCGCTCCTTGGCCCGCCCCGCCTCGGCGTACGGCAGCGAGAGCCCCTTGGCGATGTCGTTGGTCACCGTGGCGCCGCCCCAGGGGAGCGAGGTCAGGTGGCGGATCTTGCGCTCGTGAAAGACGCAGACGTCGGTCGTCCCCCCGCCCAGCTCGACGAGGGCGATCCCGATCTCCTTCTCGTCCTCGGTCACCACGGCGAGGGAGGAGGCGAGCGGCTCCAGGACCAGCTCGGCCAGCTGGTAGCCGGCGCGGGTGACGGCCTTGCGGATGTTCTGCCCGCTGGTGGCGCTGCCGGTGACGATGAAGACCTCGGCCTCCAGCCGCGTCGCCGCCATCCCCACGGGGTCGCGGATGCCGCCCTGCGCGTCGACGATGTACTCCTGCGGGATGGCGTGGATGAGCTCGCGGTCGCCGGGGATGACCACGGCGCGGGCCACCTCCTGCACCCGGTCCACATCCCCGGACGTGATCTCCCCGTCGCCGCCGGGACCGCGGCCCACCGCGACGACGCCGGTGGAGGGCCAGGCGTGGATGTGCTCGCCGGCGATCCCGGTGTACAGCTTCTGCACGCTCACCCCGGCCATCAGCTCGGCCTCCTTGACGGCCTTGCGGACGGACTCGGTGGTAGCCTCGATGTCGGTGACGATCTCGCGCCGGATGCCGCCGGTGCGCGCCTGCCCCACGCCCAGGATCTTGACCTGCGCGCGCTGGGGCGAGTCGCCCGAGACCTCCGCGATGACCACGGCGGTCTTGCTCGACCCGATGTCCAGTCCTGCGACGATGGTGGGGCGCATGGATGCGGGCTGCGTGCGGCTCTGGGTCACGGTACGGGCGTGGGCACGGGCGGCGGCGCCGGGCGCGGAAGCCGGACGACCACCTGGTCGGCGAAGCGGGCGTCCACCTGGGCGCGCCCGTCGTGCGGCGCGCGCCGGGCGACGTCCGCCAGCGCGGCGCGCAGCTGCGCAAGCCGCGGCCCGGCGGCGCCGTTCGGCAGAAGCACCTCCGCCCGCGGATGCGCCAGCACCAGCCGCGTGGCGCCGTCCTTCTCCGCGCGCAGCTCGGAGACGCGCGCCATCAGCACGGGATCTGCCTCGGCCAGGCGGCCCGCCTCGGCGAGGAGGCGGAGGGTGGCGCGGTCGCGGACGCGGGTCGCGGTGTCGGGCGCGCTCCCGGCGATCGGCAGGTCCACGGCCACGCGGGCCGGATCGACCGGCAGGATCTCGCCGGCCGCCGTCGCGGGGCGCAGCGTGCCGGCGGCGACGAAGGCGGCGGGGCGCTTTTCGGCGATGCGGATGCGCAGCGTGGCCGGCAGCCGCCGCTCCACCTCGGCCTGGGCGATCACGGGATGCCGGCGCAGCGCCGCCTCCCACGCCGCCGGGTCCGTCCACACGCTCTGGCCCATGCGGATGCCGCTGGCGGCCACCACCTCGTGCGGCGCCAGGAGGCGCGACCCCGCGACCTCCACCCGGCCGGCGTCGAAGAGCGGCACCTCGCGCAGCACCGGCGGGCCCCACAGCGGGAAGGCGGCAGCCCCTCCCGCCGCAGCGGCGAGTCCGCCGAGCGCGAGGGCGAGGCGGCGCGTCACCGGGCGGCTCCCTGCGCGGCGCCGC
>DASTNU010001026.1:0-7570 GCA_035720605.1 Longimicrobium sp.
GTACCTCGCCGCCCACGCTCAGCATCCCGAAGCCGATGTTCGCCCCGGCCTTGACGCCGAAGTTGGTCTCCGTCTCGTCGAACGTGCCCGTGTCGATCCGGCTGATCACCACCTGCGGCTGCACGTAGCCGTGAACGGGGATGCCCGGCACCCCCAGGCTGCCGCCGATTCCCAGGCCGATGGGGATCTCGTTGATCGAGCCATCGTCGCCGAAGTCGATGTTGCGGATCTCCGCCACGGGGCAGATGGAGACGCTCGGCCCGATCCCCAGCCCGAGAGACGCGATCTCGAACGCCACGCCGGCGTACAGCTCGTCCAGGCTGTCGTCATCGGTGGCGTCGCTCTCCGTGGAGATCACGTTCAGGCCGCCGTACACGCCCAGCGGGCCCGAGAAGTTGTAGTTGGCCTCCACGCCGAACGAGTCCAGGTTCTCCGGAAAGTCCGCGCGGCCGCCGAAGTACATGCCGCGGTCGCCGGTGGGGTAGCCGGCGCAGACCTGTGCCTGCGCGGTGCCCGCGAGCGCCACGGTGGCGACGGCAGCGACGAAACCAGCAGTTGCTTTCTTCATCTCTCGGTCTCTTCTGAACGGGTTGCGTGCGCCGGCCCGGCTGCAAGGCGGCCGTCCGCACGGTCGAACAACGAGCACGAATCGGCTGGATGGATCAGATTCGTGTGGGCGCGGCGCAACTGCACCATGCAGGCCATTCGCTGCGCCGCGGCGCGAACGATGGCGGAAATGCTGGGCTGAACGGCATCGGCGGGATCGATGGCAACGGTCCTCGCGCCCCCCTGCCTGTCCGCGCGCGGGGACGGAGCGTGTCCCGCGCGGCGAGCATCATCCCCCCAGCAGGCGCAGCGACGAGCGGCCCGCCGGGCCCAGCTGGGCGAAGGTGCACTGCCCCGGCGCCTTGTCCGGCCGCCAGCGGTAGAAGCGCGTCCCGTGGCGAAAGCGGCCGCCGGTAAAGGCGTCGTATCCCACCTCCACCACCAGCTCCGGCGCCAGCGGCTCCCACTCCGTGCTGCGCGGGTTCATCGCGCTCCACCGGCTGGGGCCGCCGGGCGCGGAGCCGGTAAAGCCGGGCGGCCTGCGCAGCGCCTCCAGCCGCGGCGTGAGCTCCCGGCGCTCCTCGCGGCTGATGCTGGAGCAGAAGCCCACGTGGTGCAGCAGCCCGTCGTCCCCGTACAGCCCCAGCAGCAGCGAGCCGACGATCGGTTCCTTCTGCGCGTAGCGAAACCCGCCGACCACGCAGTCGGCGGTGCGCACGTTCTTCACCTTCACCATCCCCGTGCGCTCGCCGGAGCGGTAGGGCTCGTCCAGGCGCTTGGCCATCACCCCGTCCAGCCCGCGCTCGCCCCGCTGCAGCCAGGCGCGCGCCTGCTTCTCGTCGCGCGTCACGGGCGACAGCCGCACCCGCCCGCCCGCGCCGAAGAACTGGTCCGCGAACGCCTCCAGCCTTGCCCGCCGCTCCGCCAGGGGACGGTCCGCCAGCGGCCCGCCGCGCGGCCCCAGCAGCAGGTCGAAGGCGACCACCAGCGCCGGGTGCGCGGCCGCCAGCTTCTGTACGCGGCTGGCCGCCGGGTGCAGGCGCAGCTGCAGCTCCTCGAACGAGAGCGTATCGCCCACGGGGACGACGATCTCCGCGTCCAGCACAAAGCGGCTGGCGCGGAGGGAGCGCAGCGCATCGGCCACGTCCGGGAAGTAGCGCGCCAGCGGCTTCCCCGCCTTGGAGCGCAGCTCCACTTCGTCGCCGTCGCGAAAGGCCAGGCAGCGAAAGCCGTCCCACTTGGGCTCGAACTGCCAGCCGGGACCGGTGGGAAGCTCCTCCGCCTGCTCGCTTTCCGCCGGCGGATAGCCGATGGGAATGGGCAGCTTCACAGCAGGTCGGCCAGGTCGAATCGCCCGCGCTTCGCCAGCACGGGCTTCCACAGGTCGCCGGTGCGGCGGATGCGCCCGGGGGCGTTCATCAGGGTGAAGTCCTCCAGCTCCACCCCCTGCTCCACCTCTTCCCACGTCACCGGCATCGACACCGTGGCGCCCGGCCTGGGACGCACCGAGTAGATGGAAGAAAGGGTGCGCCCCCATGCGTTCTGGTTGTAATCGACCAGCACCCGGCCGCGGGGACGCTTCGCGACACGGTACTCCGCGGTGACCAGCGCGGGGTCGATCTTCTCCATCGCCCGCGCGAACTCCTTGGCGAACGCCCACACCCGCTTCTGCGTGGGCCCGCGGACGATGGGCACGTACACGTGAATGCCGGAGGAGCCGGTGGTCTTGGCGTACGACCTCATCCCCAGCCGCCGCAGGTTGTCGCGCACCATCAGCGCCGTCTCTCGCACCCGCGCGAAGTCCGCGCCGGGGACGGGGTCCAGGTCGAAGTGCAGGAAGTCCGGCCGGCCGGTGTCGTCGCAGCGGGAGTACCAGGGGTTCAGGTCGATGCACCCCAGGTTCACCACCCACAGCAGCGAGGCCAGGTTCTGCACCATGGGAAAGTCGATCACGCTCCCGGAGCCGTGCTCGATGGAGCAGGTCTTCAGCCAGGCCGGGGCGTTCTCCGGCGTGCGCTTCATGAAGAAGAACGGACCGCGCCACCCGTTGGGATATCGCTTCATCACCATCGCGCGGTCCACCAGGTGCGGCAGCAGGTATGGCGCGACGGCCACGTAGTAGCGCAGCAGGTCGCCCTTGGTGATGCCCAGCTCCGGCCAGAACGGCTTGTGCAGGTTGGTGAGCCGCACCTGCCGGCCCCCCACCCGCACCTCGCACTGCCTGCCTTTCGGGGGGATGATGTCGGGCGAGACGTCCGCCTCCGCCACGCTGGCTGAGGCGGGCTTCGCGCGCGCGGATGCGGCCGGCTTTGCTCGCGCGGAAGAGGAGGCGGATGCGGAAGCCCGTGCGCTCACGCGCGGTCCTTCCAGCGGCGGGGAGCCAGCTTCGCGGGCCGCGCTCCGGTGCGCACGGCACCCAGCACGGGCGCGTACTCCAGCTCCGGCCCGTCTGCGGCGGCGCGCAGCATCAGCCCGCCGCGGCTCATGTCGCCGCGGCCCACGAAGTCCACCGGAAAGAGCAGGCGCTCGCCGAAGATGCGCGTCAGCACGTTCACGTACTTGTCCGATGCGATGCTGCCCAGCAGCACGTAGCGGGTCCCGGGCCCGGCGGCCTCGTCCAGCGCGCGGGCGTGCGTCTCCAGGGGGCCGCGGTACCGTGGGTTGTTCACCGCCACCTCCCCCTCCTCCGCGAACTCGCGGATGATCTCCAGCGTGACGTGCGATTCCGGCGGCACCAGCCCGCGCGTGGGCGTGATGACCAGCGCGCCGGGGAGCCCGTCCGGCGGCCGCGAGAACGCCTGCACGTACGCCATCTTTCCCCGGAAGTAGAGGCCGCTCAGAAAGCTGAACACCTCGCCCAGCGGCGCGCCCTGCGGCGTGCGCAGCTGCTTCGCCAGCGGGAACGACGCGGCGTCGCGCATCACCATCTGGGCGCGCTTGCCCCCGCAAAACGCGGGCGAAAGCAGAAAGATTCGTGATTCGTCCATGCTGCGTGTGCCGCGCAGGGAGCGTGCCCGTCGTTTACGTCGTTCACATTGCGCCACCTGCCGCACGACGTAAGCGCAAGCCATTGCGGGATCTGTGGCGCGCCGCCAGGATAGGCGCACCGCCCGCCTCGACGCACCTCGAATCCTTGCCACGTATAACGTTATCCGTTATAGTCCCCACACGTCGGAGATCCGGGTGCGCGGCGGGCGGCAAAGAGCAGTCCCACCGCCCACCTGCTCCCCGACGGCACGATGATCGTCTCGTTCAAGGATGAAGGCACGCGCGACATCTGGTTCTTAAACGACACGCGGCATGCGCGAAGAACCTGTCCCCAGCATCTCTGGCCTGCAGCGCTTGGGAAGCTGAACCTGCTGAACCGGGCCGAGGCGCCGGAAGACCTACTGCTCCCGCCGGGAAACCGGCTGGAGCGGCTGAAGGGAGACCGCCGCGGGGCATACAGTATCCGGATCAACGACCGGTACCGCATCTGCTTCGCGTGGATACCGGATGGTCCTGCGGACGTGGAGATCGTCGACTACCACTGACTCGGAGAGAGCAATGGAGTTCATCAAGCTCGCTGTACGGCTACCGGGCAATCGCCGTCCCACGCATCCGGGCCTGATGTTGCTGGAGCAGTTTCTGAAGCCGATGGGGATCACGCAGAGCGAACTCGCTCGGCGCATTGGTGTGTCGTACGTGCGGGTGAACGAACTGGTGAACGGTAAGCGGGGGATTACGCCTGATACCGCGCTTCGTCTGTCGCACTTCTTCGGGAACTCGGTGGCGTTCTGGCTAAACGGGCAGCTGGAGTGCGACATGTGGGAGGCGCTGCACTCGCCGACCATGGCCGAGATCGAGAAGATCGAGCCTCTGGAGCTGGACCGTACGATTCCCGAGGAGGGCGAAGATGACGAGTCCCCCGAGCGCGTAGCCGCTGACTGAACCATCCGTCGACGCCCCCAGCGCGCCGCTCCGCTTGTCCGGCGGGGCGGCGCGCGTCTACCTTTCGGCGTCACCCGCATCCGTTCCCCCCCGCCCGGAGCGCCGCCGATGGCCAGGTTCTACATCCGCCCGCAGTCGCCGCGGGGCATTACGCTGGGCGTGGCGGTGCTGCTGTGGCTGGTGGGCGCGCTGGAGATGCTCGCCGAGGTGGCGCTGCCGTACGACATCGGCCGGTGGGCGCTGCTGGTGGGGGGCGCGCTGCTGATCCTGGGATGCCTGCTGAAGGGACTGTGAGCAGGCGCTCCGTCTTGAAAGACTCCTGATGACCTTTCGACGTGTTTTCCTTCTCGCCGCGGCTGCCGTGATGGCGCGGGTGTCTTCGGCCGCGGCGCAGGCGCCGCCCGCGCCCGCCATGGACGAGCTGATGCGGCCCGGCGTGTCGCTGGAGCTGGCGCGGCACCGCGCGGCCACGCTCAGCGGCGTGCGCTACTACCTGGAGCTGGACGTGACGGCGCAGGACAGCGCGCCCGGCCACGTGGTGGTCACCGTACGGCGCGCGGCGGGCGCGGGCGACCTGGTGCTGGACTTTCGCGGCCCCACGCTGGGCGCCGTCGTGGCGAACGGCGAGGTGGTGGCGGACGGCGAGTGGAAGAACGGGCACCTGCGCATTCCCGCGCGCTACCTGCGCGAGGGCGAGAACAGGGTGTCCGCCGCATTCACCGCGCGCATCGCGCCGGCGGGGGCGAGCATCATCCGCTTCAACGACGCCACGGACGGCGGCACCTACCTGTACACGCTGCTGGTGCCGGCGGACGCCAACCAGCTCTTTCCCTCGTTCGACCAGCCGGACCTGAAGGCGCGCTTCGCGTTCCGGATCACCGCGCCGGACGGGTGGGAGGTGCTGGCGAACGGGCCGGCGCTGCGGGTGGAGCCCCTGGACGGCGCGGCACGCTGGAGCTTTGGCGAGACGGTGCCGATCAGCACCTACCTGGCGGCGTTCGCGGCGGGGCCGTGGCGCGTCTGGCGGCCGGACAGCGGCCGGCGCTTCGGCGGGCGCTTCAACCTGTACGCCCGGGCCAGCCGCGGCGGCGAGGTGGACGCGGACACGCTGATCGCCATCAACCGCCGCGCGCTGGAGTGGCTGGAGCGCTACTTCCAGGTCGATTACCCGTTCGACAACTTCGCCATGCTGCTGGCGCCGGCGTTCCCGTTCGGCGGGATGGAGCACGTGGGCGCCATCTTCTACAACGAGAACCAGTTCATCTTCCGCGAGCCGCCCACGCTCAGTCAGCAGATCGGCCGCAAGTCCACCATCTACCACGAGGTGGCGCACCAGTGGTTCGGCGACCTGGTGACCATGGAGTGGTTCGACGACCTGTGGCTCAAGGAGGGGTTCAGCACCTACGTGGCGGCGCGGATGCAGGACCAGCTGGACCCCGGCACCGAGGCGTGGAAGACGTTCTACCTGCGCAACAAGCCGCTGGCCTACGCCACGGACCAGACCAGCGGCACCACGCCGGTGTGGCAGGACCTGCCGAACCTGGACCTCGCCAAGAGCAACTACGGGCCGATCGTCTACAACAAGGCGCCCGCCATCCTGAAGCAGCTGGAGTTCATGGTGGGCGACTCGGCGTTCCGCGCGGGGCTCACCCTCTTCCTCACCCGCCACGCGTACGGCAACGCCACCTGGCGCGACCTGCTGGCGGCGCTGCAGGAGACGTCGGGGATGGACCTGGAGGTCTTCGGGCAGCAGTACATCCTGCGCGCGGGGATGCCGGTGGTGGAGACGGCGCTGCAGGTGCGGGACGGTCGGATCGCCGGCCTTGCGCTGCGCCAGCGCCCCGCGCGCGCGATGCCGGGCGACCCGGGCGGCTTCTGGCCGATCCACACGCTCGTGCGGCTGTCGTACCGCGACCGCGACGATGTCGTCCTGCGCGTGAGCGGCGCGCAGGAGGTGATGGAGGTGCGCGAGGCGCGCGGGCTGCCTGCGCCGGACTACGCGTGGAGCAACGAGGGCGACCACGCGTACGGCCTGTTCCTGCTGGACGAGCGCAGCCGCGAGTTCGTGGCGGAGCACGTGGGCCAGGAGGAGGACGGCCTGCGCCGCGCGATGCTCTGGGGCGCGCTGTGGGACGAGGTGCGCGAGGCGCGGATGGACCCCGCGCGGTTCGCCCGCATCGTGATGCGCGAGCTGCCGGGCGAGCGCGACGAGCAGATCGCCGGGCTCAACATGGGGCGCGCCTGGACGGCGATCTCCACCTACGCGGCACGGGACGCGTCCGACCCGCTGTACGCGGAGTGGGAGCGGCTGCTGCTGGCGCGCTCGGCGGACGCGTCGCTGGGCTACGGCGCGCGCAAGGCGGCGCTGGACATGCTGGTGGCCACGGCGCGCACGGAGGCGGGGCGCGCCGTGCTGCGCGAGTACCTGGCCGGCGCGCGCACCTTCGACGGCGGGGCGGTGAAGCAGCCGACGCGGTGGAGCATCGTGGAGCGGCTGATCGCGCTGGGCGAGGCCGATCCGGACGCGATGATCGCCGCGGAGACCGCGCGCGACAGCACGCCGGACGCGGGGCGCCGCGCGTACATCGCGGGCGCGGCGATCCCCGCCGCGGACGTGAAGGCGCGGTACTTCGGCCGCTTTCTGGACGACCCCGCGCTGAACGAGGAGTGGGTGACGGCGGCGTCCGGCAACTTCAACGCGCCGCCGCACGCCGCGCTCACCCTGCAGTACCTGCGGCCGTCGCTGGACCGGCTGGAGTGGATCCGCGACAACCGCCGCATCTTCTTCCTGCCGCGGTGGATCGGCGCCTTCATCGGCGGCCACGCGTCGCCGGAGGCGCTGGCGATCGTGGACCGCTTCCTGGCCGAGACGCCGGAGCTGCCGATCGACATCCGCCGCAAGGTGCTGCAGTCGCGCGACGAGCTGGAGCGCACGGTGCGCATCCGCGCGGCGGCGAGGCGGGGGAACTGAGTGCGTTAGTGCGTTAGTGCGTTAGTGCGTTAGTGCGTTAGTGCGTTAGTGCGTTAGTGCGTTAGTGCGTTAGTGCGTTAGTGCGTTAGTGCGTTAGTGCGTTAGTGCGTTAGTGCGTTAGTG
>DASTNU010001027.1:0-2098 GCA_035720605.1 Longimicrobium sp.
CCCGGACGTCGTCCGAATCCGCGTCTACGGCGTGCTTGCACCATCCGTTGCTTCGAGACAACCATTCATCGCCGCACATCCTGCAATCGGTTATTTGCGCCTGGTACGCACGCCTCTCCCGTCAGCCCGAACGATGAAATCCACCCTCCTCCCGCACATACCCCGGCCCCGGGAAGAAGACCGTCTCCGCACCTTCCTCCTGGAGCGGCTGGAACCGCGGGCCGGAGTTCCGAAAGCCCTCCTCCTCGGTGGCCCGCCGGGTGTTGGAAAGCGGACCCTGCTCCGCCGCGTCTTCAACGGTGATCCGCGCCTCCGGCCGTACCAGCTCGCCGACGCCGCCACTCGCGAGATCATGGCCGGCAGCGCTCCGCGGGGAGCCTGGAAGGGCCAGGTCGTGGATGCGGCCGGTGCCGGGCTCGGCGCCGTGAACCCGGCCATCGGCGTGGGGATCGCCGTCGTTTCCCCCTACGTGAAGGACCGGCTTTCCGGACGGACGGAGCCGGACACGGCACGCGACCCCTTCCTCGAGAAGACCGGCAAGCCGCTGCTGACCGTCGTGCCCGGGGTCGACGCCGAGGACGGGGATGCCCTCGCGTTCCACGCCCATCGCATTCGCGAGGCGCACGACCGTGCGTTGCCGCACGCGCTCGTGATCCTGGACGATTCCCCCCTCCTCCCCCCGGCGGATGCCACGACGGCCGGCGACGGCACGCGTCCGGGCTCGTCGCGCGGCCTCGCCGGCCTGCGCCGCTTCCTGGGGGATGACCGGCGGCTGGAGGTGCTGAAGCTCAGCCCGTTCTCCGAGGCGGAATGCAGGGAGGCGCTGGTCCGGCTGGGGCTCTCCGCGGACTGGGCCGCCGCGCTGTACCAGCTCTCCGACGGCGGACCGGCCGAGCTGTGCGCCCTGTGGGCGTCGCTCCAGGCGGCGGGGACGATCGTTCCCGCCGACGGGGGGCGATGGAAGGCGGTCGAGTCCGGGACCGCGGGTGCCGGGTGGACGCTCGTCCGGGACGCCCTGTCCGCGCTGCTCCAGCCTCGGATCCCGGGGGACACGATCCACCGGAACCGCCTGCTCGACGCCTGCCAGCTCGCGGCCTCCATGGGATCCGCCTTTCTGCCGCAGGCGGTCGCCGAGTGCGTCTTCGAGGTCGATCCGAAGCGCGACGATCTGGACCGCGCGGAGTGGGAGGACCTGTGGTACGACGTGCTGGAGCACGAGAGCCCGGAGCACCCCGCGCTCGCGCCTCCCTGCATCTCCGAGGACCGTCCCGAGATGGTTCAGGGTGATGGACGCCAGTTCTTCGTCCACGCATTCCGCGATCCCGGGCTCCGGAACCTCCTTCGCGCCGCCACTCGCCAGATGTGGCGCGACTGGAGGGCGCACCAGGGGGCGAACCGGCCGCACGAGCTGCTCGTGGCGGCGAGCCGGGAGATGGAGGGCTGGATCGGGCGCAGCTTCCAGGTGGGCTGGCCCCTGGCGCTCCCCTTTCGTGCGGCGCTGCTCCGGGTCAGCGATCGCGACTGGGAGGCCAGCGACCTGGAGGACCTGGACTATCGGCTCCGTTTGCGGGACAAGCTCCGGGTGCAGGTCGAGGAGGAACGACGGCGGGTGGCCAGGGGAGAGCAGGCGGGACACCTCTACGCCTGCCTGCTCTGGTACGCCGAGACACTGGAAAAACTGGGTGAATACGCCCGGGAGACGGACGCGCTCTCGGAGGCAATGGGGCTGGCTGACCGCGGGAGCATCGCGGTTTCTCCGAAAGAGAGCATCGATCTGCGTACCAGGCTTGGTGCCAGCCTGGTGAAGCAGGCGTTATATCCACGAGCCGAAAAGCTGATCTCGGAGACTGTGAGTCTGTCTGTCAGCCATCTCGGCGTTGATCACCCGTACACGCTCACCCTGGCCGAACACCTTGCTATTCTGTACCGGAAACAAGGCCGCTACGACGAGGCCGAGCCGCTGTACCTGCGGGCGCTGAAGGGGCGAGAGCGAGTGCTGGGACCCGAGCACCCGGACACCCTCATCGCGGCGAATAACCTCGCCGGCCTGTACACGGTCCAGGGCCGCTACGACGAGGCCGAGCCGCTGTACCTGCTG
>DASTNU010001028.1:0-5157 GCA_035720605.1 Longimicrobium sp.
CGACGTGATGGTCACGGACTTCGGCGTGCACCCGGCGGGTCACTGAGCCGCCGGACGGCCCGGTCTGAAAGCGGCCGCCCCTCGCGCGAGGGGCGGCCGCTTTTTCGTCGTTCACGCGTAGCAACCCTCATCCGCCTGCGCGGGCGGCCGCCCGCCGGCGCCGGCGCACGCGCAGCGCCAGCCGCGCGATGAAGAAGATCGTCGCCGCCATCAGCACCAGCGCCAGCACGGGCACCAGGAAGCCGAGGATGATGGCGGCGATCGCCGCGACGTCTTCGGCGATGCTCAGCACGGGATTGCCCACGCCGCCCGTGGTCGCCGTACTGCCCAGCCGTGCAGTGACCTTGGCGGAGTGCACCCCCAGCGCCAGCGGCGCCCCCACGAGGATGCCGATGCCGACCGAGTATTCGGGCGCGAGCTGGTAAAGGAACGGGGTCGCCGCCAGCACCGCCAGCACGGGCTTGGTCAGCACCTGCAGCCCGTCGAGCGCGTGGTCGATCACGGGGATCTTGTCGCCCAGCATCTCCAGCACTGTCGCCACACCGAAGATCACCACCGTCTGCGGCTTTTCGAGCCCCGCCATGTTGTCGGGGAGCGGCAGGTCCGTCATCCACGCGGCCAGGCTGGCGCTGAAGACGGGGAGAAAGGCGCGCAGGCCGGCCGTGGCGGCCAGCACCACGCCGAACGCGGCAGCGGAGAGAGCGTCCATCAGCGCAGCATCATCCTGTAGACGGTCCTTCCAGCCCTGATCCTCGCGAGACGCGATCCTCCTCCCGCAATGCGCACGTCGCGCACCAGCACGCCCGTGGACCACCCTGCACCTAGCGCTTGTTTTCGGATTTCGTTCGGGTTAGTTTACGGGGTGGATGGATCACCCTGAGCCGGAGGAGGGCCGGGATGCAGCTGGTGCAGCTTCGCGGGCGCGGCGCCGCGCAGAACCCGAAGAACCGCTTCGAGGCGGCCGAGTACGTGCCGGACCCGGATGCGTTCGATCCGGACGAGCCGGACCCGCGTACGGAGCTCCTGCGCGACCATACCCGCGGCATCATCTCACGCAACGACAGCCCGGACATTCCGTTCGAGACGAGCGTCAACCCGTATCGCGGCTGCGAGCACGGCTGCATCTACTGCTTCGCGCGGCCCACGCACGAGTACCTGGGCTTTTCCGCCGGGCTGGACTTCGAGACCCGCATCCTGGTGAAACACGAGGCGGCGGAGCTGCTGCGCAGGGAGCTGGCGTCGCCGCGGTGGACGCCGCAGCCCATCGCCATGTCGGGCGTCACGGACCCGTACCAGCCGGTGGAACGCAGGCTGGGGATCACCCGCGCGTGCCTGGAGGTGCTCGCGGAGTTCCGCAACCCCGTGGCCATGGTGACCAAGAACCACCTGGTGACCCGCGACATCGACCTGCTGGGCGAGCTGGCGTCGCACCAGGCCGCGTGCGTCAACGTCTCCATCACCTCGCTGGACGAGAAGCTGCAGCGGGTGATGGAGCCGCGCGCCAGCACCCCCGCGCGGCGGCTGGAGGCGGTGCGCAAGGTGTCCGCAGCCGGCATCCCGGTCCGCGTCCTGGTCGCGCCGGTGATCCCGGGCCTCACGGACCACGAGATGCCGGCCATCCTGGCCGCCGCGGCGGAGGCGGGCGCCGGCGCGGCGTCATACATCCCGCTGCGGCTCCCCTACGGGCTCAAGGGGCTGTTCGAGGACTGGCTGGAGACCCACTTCCCGGACCGCAAGGACAAGGTGCTCAACCGCATCCGGGAGATGCGCGGCGGCAAGCTGTACGACAGCGAGTGGGGCACCCGCATGCGCGGCGAGGGCGTGTTCGCGGACCAGTACGAGGCGATGTTCGGTGCGCTCACCCGCAAGCTGGGGATGGTGCGGCACATCCCGCCGCTCTCCGCCGCCGCCTTCCGCCGGCCGCACAACCCCTCCGGCCAGATGGCGCTTTTCGACTGACGGTCTCTCCGGGCCGCGGCTGCGTCCCGCTCGCGCCGCCACCGGGAGCGAATGGAAGCGCCGCTGGAGCTTCACAAAGTCCGCCTGCGCACCGCCTGCGCGGACTCGCGCGGGCAGGAATCGCGGCGCGACGGCAAACCTCCAGGTTCGGACGGTAGATTCCCCGGTCGCGCCCGGAGATTGGAGTGGGGGCAGGTTCCGCGCGGCGCTCCCTCGGAATGACAGGTCGGGGTTGGATGCGGTTCTCGCCTCTCCCGCGCGTCTCGCGGGGAGAGGGGCCGGGGGTGAAGGGTCCGCGCGAAACGCGAGGGTGTTCCGAGGCCTTCCATGGATCTCCAAGAACGTTGTTTGCGAAATCGGGGCAAGGCATATTGGCTCCGGCGGCACCCGCGAGCGATCATTGGAAGCACCCATCATTCAAAAATACAACGAGCGGATTGGACCGGAGGGAATCGAAAATGCGCACTTTCGCACAAAAACAAGGTTCTGCTCACGAGTCCAGGTCTGCCCCGCACTCAATCGGGTTTCGCGCCGTAGAGCGACGGCCGCAGGCTCGCGCGCAGGGACTCGACGACGAGTCGCGTACCGGTGCGTCTCCCCACCTTGCCCGGGACTTCAGCCGGATCGCGGTGCATTCGGACGCGCGCTCGACCCCTCACGAGAGGCCGTGGGTCAGCACCCCCGGGGACGCACGGGAGCGACAGGCGGACCGGATCGCGGAGCTGGTGATGCGCCTGCCCGCGCCGCGGCCGGGGGAGTGCTCCGGGTGCCGGAGCCGCCAGGACGGCCGTGAGCGCCTGCAGGCGACGCACGTCGAGGAAAACGGCCGGGGAGGCGTGGACGCACCGCCCATCGTCCATGAAGTCCTGCGTTCATCCGGTCAGCCGCTCCCCCCCGCGACTCGAGACTTCATGGAGTCGCGCTTCGGTCAAGACTTCAGCCGGGTGCGGGTCCACACCGACACGCGTGCGGCGGTGTCCGCGAAAGCGATAGACGCCAGGGCCTACGCGGTCGGCAGGGACATCGTCTTCGGTACCGCCGAGTTCGCGCCCCAGCACCCGCACGGCCGGCACCTGCTGGCGCACGAGCTCGCACACGTCGTACAGCACGGCCGGACGGGCCAGCCGTCCCACCTCTTCCGCCAGCAGGCGCCCACGAGCGTCACCCCCGCCGTGTCCGGCGTGTCCGGCAACGAAGAGTTGAACGCGGAGCTGGAGACGCTGCTCACGCAGGTCACCGCTCGCACCGAGCAGAACCTCCAGCTGCGACAGCAGCTCGACGCGCTTTCGGCATCCTCGTCTCAGGAGCGGGACACGCTCTCGCGCACGCTCGACGCCGGCCGCTCGGAGCTCATCGCGCTGCTCCAGCGACGCATCGTACTCCTGAACAGGGCGATGGTGGGCCTGGACCTGGAAATCAGCCCCGACGCCATGATGAGCAGTGTGGACGAGTCCGTGGCCAGGCGCGTGTTCCTGCATCGGACTCGTTATCTGCGGCAGCTCAAGGAGCACCAGGACCAGCTCAAACCGCTCCTGCGCTGGCAGGCGCGCCAGCAGATCGCGGCGATCGACGCCCAGATGGCACAGATCGACGCGGAGCTGGCGCTGCTCCCGCCCGTCTCCGACCCGGGTAACCCGGAGGCCGGTCTGCTGGCCGTGAGGCGAGCCGAGCTCGTGCAACAGCGCAAGGCGCTGGTCCAGTCCCTGTCGTCGGGCGCGCTGGAATACAAGCAGTTCGATCCGCGCTGGGGGGCCCTGCGCTATGGCACGTCGAAGAAGTGCACCAGCGTCAAGGAGGCCGGCTGCGGTCCCACGTCCCTGGCCATCCTTCTGAACTATCTCTACGCCGAAGATCCCGAAACGCTGGCGCCCGGCTCGATCGAGTTCGTCACCCCCGCGGAGACGGTCCCCTACGCCGCCACGCACGGACGCGTCTGCAACCAGGGCACCTCCGGCGAGACGATGGTCACACAGGTGTCGACCCAATGGCCGGGATTCCGCGGCAAGTCCGTCACCCTTGCCCAGGCCACCTCCGAACTGCGCAACGGGAACCTGGTCATCTTCCTGTGCAAGAGCTGCACTGGCAAGAACGACAGCGGTGGGAAGAAGAGCTATGAGGGCCACTTCATGGTTCTGAAGGGGGTCGACGACGCGGGGAAGACCTTCAACGTGCTCGATCCCGGCGCAAACGAGGTCGCCGACATCGAAACGATCTCCAAAACCGAGCTCTCGAAGCACTCGGGAGGGTTCTGGATCGTCGAGAAGAAATAGTGGTGGATGCCGACCCTCCAGGAGGGAGTGGAAGCGCCGCTGGAACTTCGTAAAGTCCCCCTGCGCGGAGCATGTACGGACTCGCGCGGGCAGGAATCGCGGCGCGACGGCGAACCTCCAGGTTCGGGACGGTAGATTCCCCGGTCACGCCCGGAGATTGGACTGGGGCAGGTCCGCGCGGCGCTTCGCTCGGAATGACCGTTCGGGGGTGGGATGCGGTTCTCTCCTCTCCCGCGCGTCTCGCGGGGAGCGGGGCCGGGAGTGAAGGGTCCGCGCGAAACGCGACGGTGTTCCGGAGGCCTCCCATCGGCGGTTGGCAGAAGCGGCGGAGAGATTGCATGGACGGGCAGCGTGCGGGCGCAACGGCGCCCGTTGCGCGTTCAGCCACCCTGCTCCATGCGGAATGACCAGGCGGCGGACCGGCCGGATCATCCTCGCGCTTCTGCTGGCCCTGGCGGCGCTGCTGGCCGCGGGGACCTGCGCGCTTCCCCGCCCCGGGCTGTCGCGCGGGACGCCTCCCCCCGCCGGCGCGCGCCAGGCCACCGTCGTCGTCTCCGACCGGTACCGCGCCGGACCCGTCCGCCGCGTGCTGCTGGGCGGCGGCTACCGCGCCGTGTGGGCCACGCCCGCGCGGGTGGAGGTGCTGGACGTCGCGGGGCTCACCCCCCTGCGCCGCGGCGGCGGCGGGCAGACCCGCAGCCTGCACCTGCGCGACGCGGAGGGCCGCCAGTGGACCTTCCGCTCCACCGACAAGGACCAGGCGCGGCGCCTGAGTGGTCCGGGCCGGACGATCCTGGGACGCTTCCGGCAGGACCAGGTGAGCGCCCTGCACCCGGCGGCGGCGGTGGTGGCGGGGGCGCTGCAGGAGTCCGCGGGGGTGCTGAACGCCCCGCCGCGGCTGGTGGTGATGCCCGACGCACCGCAGCTG
>DASTNU010001029.1:0-4741 GCA_035720605.1 Longimicrobium sp.
CCCCTTCACCCCTTCACCCCTTCACCCCTTCACCCCTTCACCCACCCCCCGCCTGCTTCTCCGGGATGGGATTGCGAACGGGCGGCAGGGTGCGCAGGTAGCGGTAGATGGCGCGCTGGTCGTCCTCGCGCATGCGGCGCAGCTCGCGGTACGGCATGAACGGGTGCAGCGAGTCGCCCTGCGGGTTCACGCCGGTGCGCAGGGTGCGCAGGAAGTCCTCCTCGCTCCACCGCCCGATGCCGGTCTCGTCATCCGGCGTCAGGTTGGCGGGGTTGGCCGGAAAGCTGGACGAGGCGTCGCCCGCGAAGAGCCGGTCCATGTCCCACGTGTTCTGCAGGCCGCCGCGCGGCGTGTGGCAGTCCGCGCAGAGCGAGACGTGGTTGGCGAAGTAGCGACCGTACGCGGCGTCGGGACCCGGACGCGGTGAAACGGTGGCGGTCGGCGGCTTGGGCCCCAGGACGAAGAGCCGCGCGGCGCGGTAGACCAGGTTGGGGCTGTTGCGCACCGGGTTGCGCACCGGTGGCAGGCTCTTGAGGTAGCGGGCGATGGCCAGCGCGTCGCGCTCCGACATCCCGCGGAACCATTCGTACGGCATCACCGGGGCGAGCAGCCGCCCGTCGCGGTCCACGCCGGAGCGGATGGCGCGCACGATCTCCGGCTCGCTCCACGCTCCCAGCCCCGTCTCCACGTCGGGGGTGAGGTTCGCCGCGCGGATGGTGCCCAGCCGCCAGTTGCTGAACGCCCGCCCGCCGCTGAGCGGGCCGTCGGAGTTGCGCGGCTCGGAGGAGTGGCAGTGGCCGCAGACGGCGACGGTGCGCACCAGGTACTCGCCGCGGGCCGTGAGCCCCATCGTGTCACCGATGGTGGAGGGGGCCAGCGCCGGCAGCGGCACGTCCCCGCCGCCGCACCCGGCGAGCGCGGATCCACCCAGGCTCCCCACAACGAGCGCACGCCGGACGCGGATGGTTCTGCTGCCCATCGTCTCCTCCAGGGTCTGGGGTCCTGACTCCCACCCACTCAACGCGCGCGGCCCCTCCCCCGCCTTGCGGGAGAGGGGTGCACCACGTGCCGGCGTCTGCGGCATCTACCGTGCCTATCGGCGCCTGGCGAGATTAACGAACCGGATGCCGCGCCCCGATACAGGAACCGTCATGGACGACATTCCTTCCACTGGCGAATCAGCCCCCTCGCTCCTCATCAAGCCCTCGGCTACGTGATCTACGGGAGCTGCTCCGGTCGCTACCACAACTGAGCGCAGAAGAAGCAGCGTCTTTCGCGGAGGATATAGAGAAGGCGCGCGCCGAGTTGAACGGGGCGTCCGACATCCCGGATTGGGACGATGTGGATTAGGAGACCACGCGGTTCTTTCCCTGGCGCTTGGCCTCGTACAGCCGGGCGTCGGCTTCGATCAGCAGCTTCTCGTGGTTCTCCTGCGCGTCGGTGGCGGCGACGCCGGCGCTGATGGTGACGGCCAGGCCGGGGTGCAGCGTGCTCCAGGGAAAGCCCGCCACCAGCTCGCGCAGCTTTCGCGAGGCGGCGGCCGCCTGCTCCAGCGTGGCGGCGGGAAAGAGGACGACGAACTCCTCGCCCCCGAAGCGCGCGGCCACGTCGCTCACCCGCACGTTCTGCTTGATGATCCCCGCGATCGTGCGCAGCACCTGGTCGCCGGTGGCGTGCGAGCAGGTGTCGTTGACGCGCTTGAAGTCGTCCACGTCGCAGATCATCACGCTCAGCGGCTGCGCGTGCCGCCGCGCCAGCGCGAACGCCTCGGCCAGGCGCTGGTCCAGGTGGCGCCGGTTGAAGAGGCCGGTGAGCGGGTCGCGGATGGTGAGCGCGTGCAGCTCTCGGTTGGCCTCTTCCAGCTCCGCCTTGGCCCACGCCAGCGCGGCCTCCGCCTCCTTGCGCTCGGCGATCTCGCGCTCCAGCTCCACGTTGCGCAGCCGCGAGATCTCCCGGTCCTTGAGTGCGCGCTCGGTGCCGAACTGCGCCATCATCTGCGACATCCGCGCGTTCGCCTGCGCTTCCAGGTGCTCCAGTCGCAGCTGGTGAAAGCGCTCGTGGTGGCTCAGCGCCTCTTCGAAGCGGCCCAGCGCCCTGTACGCGCGCGACAGCCGCCGGTGCAGCCCCGCCAGGTGGGCGGCCGGGCGCTCCGCCTGCAGAAAGATCGGCAGGGCACGTTCCAGGTACGCCAGGGCTTCGGCGTGGCGCGACCGGCCCGTCTGGATGTCGGCCATCCCCCAGAGCGCATCGGCGTAGGCGCCCAGGTGCACGGGGTTGTCCTCCAGCCGCGCCATCACCTCGTGCATGAGGCCTTCCGCCTGCTCGTACTCCTTTCGCCCGATCAGCAGGCTGGCCAGCCCCCTCCGGCTGAGGGCGCATCCCTCCGCGTCGCCGTGACGCTCGTACAGCTCCAGGCTGCGCCGGTAGCAGTCCTCCGCGACCGCCGGATCGCCCATCTCCTCCGTGGTCACGCCCATGCTGTACAGCGTGCGCGCGGCGAGGAGGGGATGGTGGTCGCGAAAGCAGTCCAGCGCGACCTCGTAGTACGAGACCGCCTGCTGGAACTGGTCCATGTTGCTGTATACGATGGCGATCTGCCGGAAGAGCGTGCCGCGCTCCCACAGGGCGCCCGCGACGTCCACGTCCGCCGGGTCCGCGTCTCCGAACGATTCGTGGATCTGCAGCGCCTGCAGCAGCAGCGGCAGCGCCTGCACGAAGTCGCCGGTGCCGCTGCGCACGGAGCCCTGCAGCCGCAGCGCCCGGGCCTCGTCGCGGCCGCGGCCCAGGCGCCGGCTCAGCTCTGCCGCTTCGCGCAGGTGCTGCGTGGCGGCTTCCCACTCGCTGGTGGCGGCGTACGCGTCGCCCAGCGCGCACAGCACCTCGCACCGCAGCGCGTCGTCCCCGGCGCCGGCGCATTCCTGCAAGGCCCGGTGCAGCACTTCGCGCGCGCGGAGCACCTCGCCGGGCAGCACGGCCAGGCAGGCGCCCAGCGCGGCCAACCCGCGGCGCCGCGCATCGGGGGATGCGGCCGCCTCCACCGCCTCCTCCGCCAGCGCGAGCGCCGCGGCCGGGTCGGCGTGCCGCAGCGCGAGCGCCCGCGCGCAGAGCGCCTCCACCGCGTCGTCCGCTGTCACGGTCTCCGAAGAGCTGATGGTCATTCCGTCGATGGATCGGGTCGCGCGTAACGGATGCCGCGCATCCGCCGGCAATGAATAGACGGAGCGCGTCCGGCGCGGAAGGGGCGGCAGTTGAGTGGCTCGCTGGCTGCTCGTGCCGACAGGGCTTATCTTTCTTGAAATCGCCCGCCTGGAGGTATGCAATGAAGAATGATTCGCGTCCACTCGCGCTTCCCGACGGCAGCGTGGTGCACAGCGATCCCGAGGTCCACAGTGGGGCCCCGGTCTTCGTGGGCACCCGCGTCCCGGTGCAGACTTTTCTGGATTACCTGGAGGGGGGGTACGATCTGGACGAGTTCCTTGACCACTTTCCCAGCGTGCGGCGGGAGCAGGCGGTCGGCTTCCTGGAGCAGGCCTGGCGAAGGTCGCGTGAGGCGGACGAGTAGCAGTCTGCGACGCGAGCAATGGTGCAACACAGCAGGACCGGCCCGGGCATCACGCCCGGGCCGGCCACGTTTTCATCCCCGGAATTCCGCGATCAGAACGGGAGGCCGAGGCTGAGGTGGGCGCGCCAGCCTTCGTCGCCGCGGGCGGCGAGGAGGGTGGCGGTGTAGGCGCCGTCGATCATCGAGAACCACACGCCGCCGCCGTAGGCGGTGTGCCATCCCCCCGCCGACTCGCCGTCCACGAACACCCGCCCGGCGTCCGCCAGCAGCAGCGCGCCGGCGTTGCCGCGCACCACGCGCAGGTTCGCGCGGCCCAGCCCGGCGCGGAGCTCCGCGTTCCCCCACGCCGACGCGTCTCCGGCGAAGCGGCCGGCGGCATGGCCGCGCAGGCTTCCCGTCCCGCCCAGGAACGCGGCCTCCTGCGCCGGGAACGCGCCCCACACCCGCTCGCCGCCGGCCCGCAGCGCCAGCGTCGCCCCGCCCGCCACCGGCAGGTAGGCACCGCCCTCCCCGCGCGCCCGGCCGAACGCCTCGTCCGCCGCGCCGCCGACGCCCTGGTGCGCCTCGCCGGCCAGGCGCACCCAGCCGCCGCGCCGCGGAAAGCCCGGCGCATCCCGCCGGTCCCAGAGGAGCGTGGTGCGGATGCCGGCCGTGCCGTACGCCTCCCCGCCCGCGGCGAGCGCCAGCGGCGTGCCCGCGTCCGGCGCCGCGTCCACGTAGCGGATGATGGGTCCCGCGCCGATCCGCAGCCCGGCGGCGAACGGCCGACTCCACTCCGCCTCCACCAGCAGCACGTCCCGGGGCGCCACGTAGCGGTCGCGGGGGCCGCCGCCCTCGCTGTCGTTGCCCAGGCCGTGGAAGCGGAACGCATCCACCTGCGACGCCCGTGCGTGCACCGTCAGCATGGACCCGTGGCTGCCGTGGCTGGTGCGGCGGTAGTCCAGCGCCGCGCCGCCGTCCAGCGGCGCCACCTCCAGCCGCAGCCGCTCGCGCCGGGCGAAGGGCGCGCGCCGGAAGCCGTAGCGCGTCCACGTCATCGACGCGCCGACCATCGGCCCGGCGTCCGCGCCGTAGCCCAGCCAGGGGTCCAGGGACCGGCTGGCGCCGCGGTCGCGCTCCGCGGGAAGGTTGTCGATGCGCGGGCCGGCCGGCGGCGGCGTGTACGCGCGCAGGTCCACC
>DASTNU010001030.1:0-7175 GCA_035720605.1 Longimicrobium sp.
GCTGGCCATGCGCGCCCTGGACGCCGCCCGCGGCGCCGGCGCCACCTACGCCGACGTGCGCGTCTCGCGCAACCGCAACCAGGACCTCGCCACCCGCGAGCGCCAGATCACCGGCTTCGAAGACTCGGAGACCTTCGGCTTCGGGGTGCGGGTGCTGGCCGGCGGCGCCTGGGGGTTCGCCGCCAGCCGCGACCTGACGCTGGACGAGGCGGAGCGCGTCGCCCGGCAGGCGGTGGCCCAGGCGCGCGCCAACGCGCCCGCCCGCCAGCGCCCCGTGGAGCTGGCGCCGGTGGAGCGCTACGCCGACGGCCGCTGGCAGTCGCCCATCGAGATCGACCCGTTCGAGGTGGCGATCGAGGACAAGGTGGGGCTCCTGCTGGAGGCCAACGCGGCGGCGCTGGGCGCGGGGGCGCGCTTCGTCAACTCGTCCATGTTCTTCGTCCGCGAGGAGAAGACGTTCGCCAGCACGGAGGGGACGTTCACCGTCCAGACCATCTACCGCTCCTACCCGCAGATGACGGTGACGGCGGTGGGGCAGGGCGGCGACTTCCAGACGCGCCTTTCCACCCCCGTGCAGCCCATGGGGCTGGGATACGAGCACGTCCGCGATGCCCGCCTGGTGGAGAACGCCTCCCAGTGGGCGCAGGACGCCGTCGCCAAGCTCACCGCGAAGCCGGTGGAGCCGGGGCGGTACGACCTGGTGCTGATGCCCTCGCACCTGTTCCTGACCATCCACGAGTCCATCGCCCACCCCACGGAGCTGGACCGCATCATGGGGTACGAGGCCAACTACGCGGGCACCTCGTTCATCTCCCCCATCGAGGACTTCCTGGGCAAGTTCCGCTACGGCCAGCCGATCATGAACATCCAGGCGGAGCGCAGCGCCCCCGGCTCGCTGGCCACGGTGGGGTGGGACGACGAGGGAGTGCGTCCCGACGAGTACCTGATCGTGAAGGACGGCATCCTGAGCGACCTGCAGACCACCCGCGAGCAGGCGCCCTGGCTGGCCGACTGGTACCGCCAGCAGGGCAAGCCGGTGCGCAGCCACGGCAACAGCTACGCGCAGCGCTGGGCGGACGTGCAGTTCCAGCGCATGCCCAACGTGAACCTGATGCCGCACCCCGAGCGCGACGTGCCGCTGGAGGAGCTGATCGAGGGGGTGGAGAACGGGATCCTGATCGAAGGCCGCGGCAGCTACTCCATCGACCAGCAGCGCTACAACGCCCAGTTCGGCGGGCAGGTGTTCCACGAGATCAGGAACGGCCGGGTGACGGGGATGCTGAAGGACGTGGCGTACCAGATGCGCACGCCGGAGTTCTGGAACAGCATGGACCTGATCGGCGGGCGCAGCACCTACTTCGTGGGCGGATCGTTCAACGACGGCAAGGGGCAGCCCTCGCAGTCCAACGCGGTGTCGCACGGCTGCCCGCCCGCGCGCTTCCGCGGCGTGAACGTGATCAACACGGGCCGCCGGGCGTGAGGGGGTGAGGGGGTGAGGGGGGTGAGGCCACAAGCCCCGTCTTTGCTCGTTCCTCGCAAAACGGGGCTTCAACCACTCGCGCACAGGCCGGCCCTGCACTCCATCGTGGATCTTGCGCGTAGTTGAAGCCCCGCCTGGCGAGCTTTGCGAACCCTGGGCGGGGCTTCTGGCCTTTCCAGCCGCGGGCTTCAGCCCGTGGTGGGCGGGGCGGCGCGAACCCCCTGTAACCCGCCCCGGTGTCACCCGTCAACGGTGATAAGTCCCCATGACGCGGCGATTTGAGCGCGCGCAGGCTTGCTCCGTGCTACCTCTCGCGCGTCAAGGCGCCCGGTTGACAGGAAGGTGTAAGCGCGGCTAGCTTTTGAGGTTATCCTGATCATTCCGTCGTTGCCCCTGTCACGGCCGGAACGTTTCTCCCACCTCCCACCTCGGGGAGCCTCATCCTCCGATGTTACAGAACCTCAAGGTTCGCATTGGCTTGATCCTGGGCCTTGCCGCGATCTGCGTCGCCTTCCTCTTCTTCCACGCACAGCGGAAGGGCGACATGGTGACGCTGGGGCTCGACCTCAAGGGCGGCATCTACCTGGCGCTGGAGGTGGACGAGTCCCGCGCCCGCCTTACTCCGGCGCAGCGCGAGGACGCCATCGACCGCGCCCTCAAGGTCGTCCGCATTCGCGTGGAAGGCCTGGGGCTGAGCGAGCCGGTGGTGCAGAAGTCCGGCAGCGACCGCATCATCGTGGAGCTGGCCGGCCTGCAGAACACGGGCGGCGCCAAGGACGTGATCCAGAAGGCGGCCTTCCTGGAGTTCCAGATCGTGCGCCCGGAGGCGCTGCAGGACGCGCTGCCGCGCATCGAGCGCGCCATCGTGGCCGCCTATCCCAACGAGGCGCGCGGCCAGGCCGCGCCCCCCGCGGGCGGAGTGTTCCAGCAGCAGGGGCAGACGCCGGACTCCGCCAGCGTGGGCAAGCCGTTCGAGAGCAAGCTGGCCCGCGCCGGCCAGGAGGGTCAGTTCCTGGTGGCCGTCAGCGACACCACCGCCATGGCGCGCTACATTCGCCTTCCCGCGGTGCAGCAGGCGCTGCCGCGCGGCACGGAGCTGCTGTGGGGCGTGCTGGAGGCGGAGGAGGATCCCAACTTCCGCTCGCTCTGGCTGGTGGACCAGCGGCCGCTGATCACCGGCGAGTACCTGGAGAGCGCGGTGGCGGCCACCGACCAGCAGTTCGGCCGGCCGGTGGTGAACTTCGAGCTCAACCGGCGCGGCGGCCGCACCTTCGGCCGCGAGACGGGGCGCAACATCGGCAAGCAGATGGCGATCGTGCTGGACGAGCAGGTCTACACGGCGCCGGTCATCCGCGGGCAGATCAGCCGCAACGGGCAGATCGAGTTGGGGCAGGCCACGCTGGAGGACGCCAGCGACCTGGCCCTGGTGTTGCGGGCCGGCGCGCTGCCGGCGCCGCTCACGGTGGTGGAAGAGCGCACGATCGGGCCGTCGCTGGGGCAGGACTCGGTGGACAAGGGCTTCATCGCCGGCCTCATCGGCCTGGCCGGCGTCGTCCTGATCATGCTCCTCTACTACAAGCTGGCCGGCGTCTTCGCCGTGATCGCGCTGTCGCTGTACGTGCTGTACACGATGGGCACGCTGGCGGCGCTGGACGCGGTGCTCACCTTCCCGGGCATCGCGGGGCTGGTGCTTTCCATCGGCATGTCGGTGGACGCCAACGTGCTCATCTTCGAGCGCATCCGCGAAGAGCTGGAGGCGGGGCGCGCGGTGCGGCCGGCGGTGAGCGAGGGCTTCAAGCAGGCGCTCAGCGCCATCGTGGACAGCAACATCACCACGCTGCTCACCGCGGCCATCCTGTACTACGTGGGCACCGGCCCCATCAAGGGCTTCGCGGTCACCCTGGGCATCGGCATCGTGATCTCGATGTTCACGGCGATCTTCGTGACCCGCACCCTGTTCACCCTGTACCTGGAGCGCCGCTCGTCGGCCGCGCAGGGCCTCGCCATCTGACGCGGCCGGAGGAGTAACCGAGATGCGTATCTTTCAACACGCCGACTTTCCCTTCATGCAGTGGCGCACCCGCGCGTGGATCATCACGGGCGTGCTGATGCTGGCGGGGGTCGCGGCGATGGTGCTGAACGTGGGCCGCTACGGCTCGTGGCTCAACTACGGCGTGGACTTCCGCGGCGGCACCCTGGTGCAGCTGGACTTCAACCAGCCGGTGCAGGCCGACCAGATCCGCGCCGCGGCCGAGGCGGCCGGCCGCGACGACTGGGCCATCACCAACTTCGGCGGGGCGGACGAGTTCATCATCCGCATGGGCTCGTTCCAGGGCTCGCTGGGGCAGCGGCCGGAGCAGGTGGTGCAGCAGACGCTGGCCTCGCGCTTTCCGCCCAGCAGCTACCAGGTGGTGCGCACCGAGGCGGTGGGCGCCAAGGTGGGCAGCGAGCTGCAGTTCCGGGCGCTCATCGCGATCCTGCTCTCGTTCCTGGTGACCATGGCGTACCTGTGGGTGCGCTTCGAGTGGCGGTTCGGCCTGGCGGCCATCGCGGCCACTGGCCACGACATCCTCATCACCCTGGGGCTGCTGGCCATCATGGGGAGCGAGATCTCGCTGGGCACGGTGGCGGCGTTCCTGACCATCGTGGGCTACTCGCTCAACGACACCATCGTGGTGTTCGACCGCATTCGCGAGAACCTGGCGAAGCCGCGGCACGGCAAGACGTTCATGGAGATCCTGAACCGCGCCATCAACGAGACGCTGCCGCGCACGGTGCTCACGGCGTCGGGCACGCTGGCCACGCTGGTGTCGCTGCTGCTCTTCGGCGGCCCGGTGATCCGCGACTTCGCGCTGGTGCTCATCCTGGGCATCGCGATCGGCACGTTCTCGTCCATCTTCATCGCTTCGCCGGTGTTGTACCTGATCGAGAAGCGCTGGCCGCACCGCACCGCCAAGACGCAGCAGGCGGCGCCGTCGCACAGCAGCCGGCAGCGGGCGGCCCGGACGACCGTCTGAGTGCGTGAGTGCGTGAGTGCGTGAGTGCGTGAGTAACTGCACTCGCTGGATGACGACGAGCCGCCGCGGTCCTTCGGGATCGCGGCGGCTCGCTTTTGGTGGCGTGCGGGATAGATTCGGCGGGGTGGCCGGCCCCGCGCCGAGCGGGTGAACCCGCCGCAACGACAGCGGAAAGCCCCGCAAACTAAGCGGGGCTTCAACCGCGCGGATGGCATTCACTCGCGGAGCCCGACGTGTTCGGGTCACTAACGCACTAACGCACTCACGCACTCACGCACTAACGCACTAACGCACTCATGTCCCTCACCGACGCCCACGCGCACCTCGCCGACGAGCGCATTCTTCCGGTCGCGGACGCCATGGTGGCGCGTGCGGTGGAGGCGGGGGTGACGACCATCGTCAGCATCGCGACGGGGCCGGACGACTGGGACGCGGACCTGGCGCTGGCGGAGCGCTTTCCGGGCGTCTACGCCACGTGCGGCATTCATCCGCACACCGCCACCGCGGCGTCGGACGATGCGTTCGCGCGCATCCGCGAGCGGCTGGCGCACCCGCGCGTGGTCGCTCTGGGAGAGACGGGGCTGGACTACCACTACGACTTCTCGCCGCGCGACGTGCAGCGCGATTCCTTCGCGCGGCACCTGGAGATCGCGCGCGAGACGGGACAGCCGGTCATCGTCCACGCGCGCGAGGCGGACGAGGACCTGCGCGCCCTGCTGCGCGAGGCGGGGGAGGGGACGATGGGCGTGCTGCACTCCTTCTCCAGCGGACGCGCCCTGCTGGAGGACGCGCTGGCGATGGGGTGGTACGCCTCGTTCTCCGGGATGGTGACCTTCAAGAAGTACGAGGGCGCGGAGTTCGTGCGGATGGTGCCCGCCGACCGCATCCTGGTGGAGACGGACACCCCCTACCTGGCCCCCGTGCCGCACCGCGGCAAGACGAACGAGCCCGCCTTCGTCGTCCACGTCGCCGCCCGCTGCGCCGAACTCCGCGGCCAGGGCCCCGCCGAGTTCGCCGCGCGGACGACGGAGAACGCGCGGCGGTTCTACGGGCTGGACCCCCACCCGCTCGGGTAGCAGCCCCTCATCCGCTGGGTCAGGGCTCGCACCCGCTCTCCACACCGGCTGCGCCATCACGACCGAAGATGCGGCGGCGCGAACTCCCGCTGCATCCCCAAACTTGCGTTCATCACCTTATCAGACAATATATTGATCATCCGTCTACCGAAACGGGCGGCTTATCGTTCATCTCCAGTACGGGAGGCAGCCATGAAGAAGCTCAAGCTCGACACCGCGGAGCTCCGGGTGGAATCGTTCGCGCCGGTGCCGGAGCCGCGAGGGAACGAGGGGACGGTGGCGGCGCACGAGTTCACCGAGGCGACCTGCAACCAGTTCACCTGCGGCCACACCTGCGATCCCGCCGACCTGTCGTGCAACGGCCAGTTCACCTGCTACGGTCCGCGCTGTCCGCTGAGCCAGTACCCCACCTGCATCCCCGTCTGCCAGACCGGCGAGATCTGCTGAGGAACGCGGAGTGAGGGCCGGGACGCAGTGGACAGCCCGAACGTCCTCTGCGTCCTCTCGTTTTGCCTCCGCGCCCTCCGCGTGAACCGCTTTTCGCGATTCGCGCCGGAACCCGGACGACGCGGCCGCCGGAAGCGGCCCGGGGGAAGCGTTGTCAACGGTTGATTCCCGGCGCGTGGAGGCATAGCTTCCAGACCGAAGCTCACCCGAAGCCGTACGACGGACACCATGCCGCGCCGTATCCACGTCCTTCCCGAGAAGCTGGCCAACCAGATCGCCGCCGGCGAGGTGGTGGAGCGGCCGGCGTCGGTAATCAAGGAGCTGGTGGAGAACGCGCTGGACGCGGGCGCCACCCGCATCGACATCGTGGTGCGCAACGGCGGCAAGACGGAGATCCGCGTGGCCGACGACGGGCACGGGATGGGGCGCGAGGACGCGCTCATGGCCATGGACCGCCACGCGACGAGCAAGATCAGGACGGAGCAGGACCTGGCCGCCATCCGCACCCTCGGCTTCCGCGGCGAGGCGCTCCCCTCCATCGCCTCGGTGTCGCGGATGGTGCTGGAGACGGCGGAACGCGACGGCCACGGCACCCGCGTGGTGGTCACCGGCGGGCAGATGGCCGCGGTGGAGGAGTGTGCGCGGCGCACGGGGACCACCGTCTCCGTGCGCAGCCTGTTCTTCAACGTGCCCGCCCGGGCCAAGTTCCTGCGCACCACCGCCGCCGAGAACCGCGCCATCGGCGAGGTGGTCACGACGCAGGCGCTGGCCATGCCGGGGATCGCCTTCACGCTGGACTCCGGCGCGCGCGAGGTGCTCACCCTTCCCGCCGCCGGCGGTGTGGGAGAGCGGATCGGCGCGCTGTGGGGGAACGAGGCCGTGGAGGAGCTGCTGCCGATGGCGCACCGGCTGGGGACGCTGGCGGTGTCGGGGCTGATCCAGCGCCCCAACTCCGCGCGTCCGGGGGGCCGGCGCACCTACCTGTTCGTCAACGGCCGCGCCTTCAGCGACCGCAACCTGGTGCGCGCGGCGGACCGCGCCTACCGCACGACGATCCCGCCGGGCGTGCATCCGCATCTCTATCTTTTCCTGGAGGTTCCGGACGGCGAGGTGGACGTGAACGTGCACCCCGCCAAGGCCGAGGTGCGCTTCCGC
>DASTNU010001031.1:0-10113 GCA_035720605.1 Longimicrobium sp.
ATCGCCCCGGCCGAGGACATCGCCAGCGAGGCGTACGTGGGGATCATCCTCGACCGCGCCAGCAAGGCGGCGGTGTGGATGGTGTCCGCGGCGGGCGGCATCGACATCGAAGAGGTGGCGGCCACCGAGCCGGAGAAGATCACCAAGCTCCCCGTCGACACCCGCTACGGCTTTCTGCCGCACCAGGCGTACTTCCTGGCCACGAAGCTGTATTCGGACGTCAAGCAGCAGCGCGCGGCGGCGAAGATCCTCCAGCAGCTCTACACGGCGTTCGTGCAGGCCGGCGCCTCGCTGGCGGAGATCAACCCCATGATCACCACGCCCTCCGGCGAGGTGAAGGCCATCGACGCCAAGTTCAACATCGACGACAACGAGCTCTTCCGACGCCCGGAGATCGAGGCGCTGCGCGACACCTCGTCCGAGGCGCCGGCCGAGGTGGAGGCGCGCGACGCCAGCCTCACCTTCATCAAGCTGGACGGCGACGTCGGCTGCGTGGTCAACGGCGCCGGACTGGCGATGGCCACCATGGATCTGGTGAAGTACTACGGCGGCGAGCCCGCCAACTTCCTGGACATCGGCGGCTCGTCCAACCCGGAGAAGGTGGTGAACGCGCTCAAGATCATCACCGAAGATCCCCACGTGAAGTGCATCCTGTTCAACATCTTCGGCGGCATCACCCGCACCGACGACGTGGCGAACGGCATCGTGACGGCCACGAAGATGATCGACATCAACGTGCCCATCGTCATCCGGCTGACCGGCACCAACGAGGAGATCGCGGTGAAGATCCTGGCCGACGCCGGCTTCAGCGCCATGACCGACATGGACGAGGCCGTGAAGAAGGCGGTCGCGACGGCGAAGGGAGAGATCCAGTGAGCATCTTCATCGACCAGTCGACCAAGCTGATCGTCCAGGGGATCACGGGCCGCGACGGCTCGTTCCACACGAAGCAGATGATGGAGTACGGCACGCAGGTCGTCGCCGGCGTCACGCCCGGAAAGGGCGGGCAGACCTTCGAGGGCTCCGTCCCCATCTTCAACACCGTCTTCGAGGCGGTGCAGGCGACGGGCGCCAACAGCTCCGTGATCTACGTCCCCCCCGCCTTCGCCGCGGACGCCATGTTCGAGGCCGCGGACGCCGGGGTGGGCTTCATCGTCTGCATCACCGAGGGCGTGCCGGTGCTGGACATGACGCGCGTCCATCCGTACGTGAAGGAGCAGGGCGCGCGCCTCCTCGGCCCCAACTGCCCCGGCCTCCTTTCCGCCGGCAAGAGCAAGGTGGGGATCATCCCCGGCCACATCACCCAGCCCGGCCCCGTCGGCCTGGTGTCCAAGAGCGGGACGCTGACCTACGAGGTGGTCTACAAGCTCAAGGGCGCGGGGATCGGGACGACGACCTGCGTGGGGATCGGCGGCGACCCGGTGAACGGGACGTCGTTCATCGACTGCCTGGCCGCCTTCGAGGCCGACCCTGAGACGAAGGCCATCGTGATGCTGGGCGAGATCGGCGGCACGGACGAGCAGGACGCCGCGGAGTACATCAGGGAGAACGTGACCAAGCCGGTGGTTGGCTTCATCGCCGGGCAGACGGCGCCCCCGGGGCGGCGGATGGGGCACGCGGGCGCCATCATCAGCGGCAGCGCGGGGACGGCGGAGGAGAAGATCCAGGCCTTCCGCGACAACGGCATCGGCGTGGCCCAGCGTCCGCTGGACGTCGTGGGCCTGGTTCAGGAACGGCTTTGAGCTCCACCGGCAGGCCGGCGGGGCGCGAGGTGCGCCTGACGGAGATCCTCCGTCCGGAGCACATCGTCGCCCCGCTTCCCGCGGCGTCGGTCTACGACGCCGTGAACCACCTGGCGCAGCTGCTGGTGCGCTCCGGCGAGGTCTCGGAGCCGCAGAAGCTGCAGCGGATGTTCTCCGAGAGCCGGGTGCGCGACCTGATCCACGTGGGCAACCGCGTGCTGCTGCCGCACCTGCGGACGGATGCGGTCGATACGCTGCAGGTGGCGCTGGGCGTCTCCCCGCGCCCGCTGCCGGAGTCGCCCGACGACGTGGACGCGGTGGCGCAGGTGGTGGTGCTGGTGCTGGCCCCGCTCAGCGCCGCCGACCTGTACCTGCAGACGGTGGCCGCCATCGCGCGCGTGCTGCGCCACGACGACGTGGTGGACCGGCTGGTGGCGGCCAGCTCGCCCGCGGAGGTGCTGCAGATCGCGCAGATCCGCGAGATCACCATCGAGCCGCGGCTGCGCGTGCGCGACGTGATGACGCAGCGCGTCTTTCGCACCAGCCCCGACGCGCCGGTGCAGGAGGTGCTGGACCTGATCGCGGAGCACCGGCTGCGCGCCATTCCCGTGGTCGGCAACGACCGGCAGGTGCTGGGGATGGTGACGGACCGCGACCTGCTGCGCCACTTCCTGGGCAGCGTGCAGCGGCCGGCGGAGGCCAGCGCCGCGGCGTGGAGCGAGACACGGGTGCGCGACGTGATGTCGCGCAGCGTGATCTGCGTCTCGGAGGACCAGGCGCTGGCGGAGGTGACCTCCATGCTGGTGAGCAAGGACATCGAGCGCCTGCCGGTGGTGCACGAGGGGCAGCTCACCGGCTTTCTGACCCGCGGCGACATCCTGCGCAAGGTGTTCGGGTTCGCCGCGTCCCCCATCGAACCCGTGGAAGAGGAATAGATCTCGTGAGCCGTACCTTCGCCATCATCAAGCCCGACGCCGTGCAGGCCGGGAACGCCGGAAAGATCATCGCCCACATCCAGCAGGCGGGCTTCCGCATCCTGGGGATGAAGCTGACGCAGATCAGCCTGCCCCAGGCGCAGGAGTTCTACGAGGTGCACCGGGAGCGCGGCTTCTACGGCGAGTTGGTGGAGTTCATGTCCAGCGGGCCGGCGGTGGTGCTGGCGCTGGAGGCGGAGAACGCGGTGCAGAAGTGGCGCGACACCATCGGCGCCACCGACCCGGCCGAGGCCGCGGAGGGCACCATCCGCAAGCTGTACGCGGAGAGCAAGGGCAGGAACGCCGTCCACGGCAGCGACGCCGACGAGACCGCCGCCGTGGAGATCGCCTTCTTCTTCAGCGGCACGGAGCTGGTGGGGTAAAGAGTGCGTGAGTGCGTTAGTGCGTGAGTGCGTGAGTAGATGGAGGGCCGCCTTCCGTGGGGAGGGCGGCACTTCGTTCGTAATGGGGCAGGCTTTCTAGCGTCGACGCCGGCTCCGCGCCCGGCGGTTGAAACCGCTGCTGGAACGTCACGAAGTCCGCCTGCGCGGACTGCGGCCGCGGCGTGCATAACTGCCTTCCGCGCAACGGATTGTCATCCTGAGGGAGGCGCCGCGCGGCTCTTGCGCGCGCCGTGATCCACGGCGCCGACCGAAGGATCTACTCACCGACTCGGGTACCCTGATCGGCGCAGCGATCCTGCCCACGCCCTTCGTTCGTAATGGGGCAGGCTTTTGAGCGTCGACGCCGGCTCCGCGCCCGGCGGTTGAAACCGCTGCTGGAACGTCACGAAGTCCGCCTGCGCGGACTCCCGTCCCCCCCTGCCCATTGCAGTTGAAGCCCCGCGCAGTTTGCGGGGCTTGCCGCTGTTGTTGCGGCGGGTTTACCCGCTCAGGCTCGGGAGCGGCGATGCGGTACCGCACCCGGCGTGTGGGTGGCCTGCCGTCCACGCTCCCACCAATGCGCGGGAGGATGGCGCGACGCCTCCGTCTCAGCCGAGCGGCAGGCGCAGGTGCTGTTTGGGGATGCTGGCCGGACCGGTGACCCCGACGCCGACGGCGCCCAGGTCCAGCACGGTGCGGATGCGCTCGTCCGCCTGCAGCGCAGTCCACGCGCGGCGCATTCCCGCGGACCAGGCGACGTCGTCGAACACGACCAGCGCACTTTCCGCGAGATGGGGATGGATCTGGCCGAAGTATCCCAGCGTGGCGTGCTCGTCGTGGTGCCCGTCGATGAAGGCGTAGTCCACCGGCGCCCGCTCCCGCAGCACCTCCGCGAGCGTGTCCTGGAACCGGCCCGTCACCACGGTCGCGATGCCGTCCAGCCCGAGCTCCTCCAGGTGCAGCCCGGCGAGCTCCGCGACCTTTTCCGCGCCTTCCAGCGTCGTCATCCGGCCGCGGCCGTTCAGCCCCAGCGCGGCGGCCTGGTACGCGGCCGAGATTCCCAGGCAGGTGCCCAGCTCCACGCACGACGCCGGCCGCACCTGGCGGACCAGGTGAAAGAGCACGCCCGCCCAGAACGGCGGCTTGCTCCCGCCCCGGCACACCTCCGCGAGGGTGCGGGTGACGGCGCGCCCCGCGTACATCTCCTCCGCCGAGAGCGCCAGCTCCGGCGCGCCGGCGCCATAGTCTACGAGCGTGAGGGGAAGGTCGATCGCCAGCAGCCTGCGCCGCAGGCGCTCGATGCGCTCCATCCACGCGCGCTCCTCCGCCGACGCGTCGCCGCGCAGGGCGGCCTCCACGGCGCGCAGCAGGGGCACGGTGTCTCCCGTGGCGCGGCGGAGCATGCCGGCCACGCGCCGGCGGGCCGCCAGCAGCCGGGCGGTGTCGCGTGCGTTGCGGAGCAGGGATGCGGGACTCATCGGCAGGCGAGGTCGAATGGGCAAAAGGAGCCGGGATGATACGTCGCGAAGCGCCGGCGCGCACGGTGTTCTTCCGCGAGCAAGGGGGCGAAGGATGCTCCCGATCCCGCCCCCGAGCAGTTGAAGCCCCATTCCGCGAGCGCAAGCGAGCGGAGACGGGGCTTGTGGCTTTCCCAGCGGCGGCTTCAGCCGCTCAGGCGGGGTCGCCAGGGCGCGGGCCCCTTTCCGCTCCGGGGCGGCCGCGACACTTTTCCGCGTGCGCGGGCGTACATGGCAGCGGCATCCACGTCCGCGCATCCACCGATACCCGACACACGACCGTGAACCTTCTCTTCCGCTGGATCGCCTCCGCCCTGGCGGTGGGATTGGCCGTCTACCTGCTTCCCGGCCTGGAGTACGACGGCCGCATCGAGACGCTGTTCGTCGTGGCGCTGGTCCTGGGGCTGGTGAACGCCATCGTGCGGCCGATCGTCAAGATGCTGGCGTGCGGCATCATCTTTCTCACGCTGGGATTGGCGCTGTTCGTCATCAACGCGGCAATGCTGTACCTCACCAGCTACTTCGTGCACCACTTCGGGTACGACTTCCACATTCGCGACTTCCCCTCCGCCCTCATCGGCTCCGTCGTGATCAGCGTGGCCACCTGGTTCCTGTCGATGCTCATCAAGGACCGGGACGAGCGGTAGCGTTCGCGAGCAGGCGTTCACGCCGCGCCAAGGGGGATACACCGATCCCGCCGTTTGGCTTATCTTTGCCGCGCGCTCGAGCGTCTCGGGCGCTTCCCACTCTCGCACGCTCGCACTTCGAGGTCCCCATGCAGTTCGTTCGCAAGCATACCTTCCTGGCCGCGGCGGCGCTGGCGCTGTTCGCCGCGCCCGCGGCGGCGCAGCCGATGCCGCAGGCGCAGCAGGTGGTCGACCGCTACGTGCAGGCCATCGGCGGGCGCGACCGGGCGATGAGCTTTCAGTCGCGCCGGCTGGAGTACGAGATGAACGTCAGCGGCACGGTCATCGAGATGAACGTGGCCATGCGCCGCCCCAACTTTGGCGTGGTGGTGATGCAGACGCCGATGGGCGAGATCCGCTCCGGCGTGAACGGCGACGTGGTGTGGGCGGTAGGGCCGATGGGCGCGCAGAAGCTGGAGGGCGCGCAGGCCGAGGACATCCGCACCCGCACCGCCTTCGACGCGGACATCCTGTTCGACATCTATCCCACGATGGAGACGATGGAGCGCGCGGAGTACGGCGGCAAGCCGTGCTGGAAGGTGCGGATGGTGACCTCCAGCGGCACCGAGATGCACCGCTGCTTCGACGTGGAGACGGGCCTGATGGTGGCCACCATCCAGGACCAGAACGGGATGGAGGTCACCGCCGTCTTCGACAACTACCTGGAGGTCGACGGCCTGAAGTACCCCGCGCACTCCATCGCCAGCGCCATGGGCCAGACGGTGGAGACCACGCTGGTGAGCGTGAGCCACGCGGACATCCCCCCGTCGGAGTTCGCGGTCCCCGCAGAGGTGCAGTAGGGAAGTGCGTGAGTGCGTGAGTGCGTTAGTGCGTTAGTGCGTGAGTGGCACGAACGCAGGTTCTCCGCATTCATCCCTGACCCGCGGCCCCCGACATCCGCCGTACCCCGTCTCCGCACGCAGTTTGTGCGGGGAAGGGGGGCTGGGGGAGGAGCCTGAGCTTCCCGCTTTTGCCAGCAGCGGGTTCACCCGCTCAGGTACGAGCCCGTTCTCGTGCGCTTCGACCGGCCACCAGCACGGGCGAGTAGATTCCTCAGTCGGCGCCAGGAAACCTGCCATGTGCAAGTGACGGTCGGCGCCTCCTTCGGAATGACAGATCGTCGTATCGATGGGTCCCGGGCAGTTGAAGCCCCGCGCAGTTTGCGGGGCTTTCCGCTGTCGTTGCGGCGGGTTCACCCGCTCAGGGCGGGGACGGGATTCGCGCGTCAAGACCCGCCCTGTCGCGACCCCCGCCGCAGGTCCCCCGCCTCGCCCTCCGCTCCCCCGCACCCTATCTTTCCTCCCGCGCGGATCCACTCACGCACTAACGCACTCCGCACTCACGCACTCCCCCGCACTCCCCTGATCGAGTTCGACGCGCTCACCAAGGCCTACGGCGACTTCGTCGCGGTCCGCGGCCTTTCCCTGCGCGTCGCGCCGGGAGAGGTGTACGCGCTGCTGGGCGCCAACGGGGCGGGGAAGACCACCGCGCTCCGCTGCCTGGCCACGCTCCTGGCGCCCACCGAGGGGACGGCGCGCATCGGGGGATACGACGTGCGCGCGCAGCCGCTGGAGGTGCGGCGCCGGCTCGGCTTCCTGGCCGCGTCGATGGGCCTCTACGCGCGCCTCACCGCCCGCGAGCTGCTGCGCTACTTCGCGCGGCTGCAGGGGGTGGACGAGCGCGAGATCGAGGCGCGCGTGGAGGCGGCGGTGCAGCGCTTCGCCATCGGCGAGTTCGCGGACCGGCTGTGCGGCCGCCTTTCCACGGGGCAGCGGCAGCGCGTGAGCATCGCCCGGGCGGCGGTGCACGATCCGCCGGCGCTGGTGCTGGACGAGCCCACGCTGGGGCTGGACGTGCTGAGCGGGCAGGCGATCTACGAGTTCGTCGCGGATGCGCGGAGCCGCGGGCGCGCCGTCCTCTTCTCCACCCATCACATGAGCGAGGTGGAGCTGCTGGCGGACCGCGTGGGGATCCTGGCCGGGGGCCGGCTGGTGGAGGAGGGGACGGCGGACGAGATCGTCGTGCGCAGCGGCCAGCCGAACCTGGCGCGGGCGTTCCTGCACATCGCGCGGGAGGCGGCGTGATCCGCTGGCGCACGGTGCGCACGGTGCTGGGCAAGGAGCTGCGCGAGACCATCCGCGACCGGCGCACCCTCTTCATGATGCTGGTGCTGCCGACCCTCCTGTATCCGGCGATCCTCGTCCTGGTGCAGCAGCTGGCCATCTTCGGGCAGCAGCGGCTGGGCGCGGAGCCGGCCAAGGTAGCCGTCGCCGGTGGGGACGCGGCCCTGGTGCGCTACCTGGACGCGGACACCTCCATCCGCGTCTTCACCGCAAAGAGCGCGACCCCCGCGGCGGTGCGGGACGGAAAGGTGGAGGCGGCGGTGGTGGTGGCGCCGGTGCCGGGCGCCCCGGCGGGGACGCGCAGCGCGCGCATCCTCTTCGACGCGTCGGACGACCGCTCGCGGCGCGCGCAGGAGCTGGCGGGCGCGCGGCTGGACGCGTGGGGCGACACGCTGCTCGCCCTGCGCCTGCGCGGCGCGGGGCTGCCGGAGGGGTTCGCCCGCCCGCTGGCGGTGGCGGACTCGTCCGTGGCCACGGCGCAGGAGGCGGGGGGATACGCGCTGGGCCGCTTCCTGCCGCTGATCCTGGTGATGATGACGCTGCTGGGCGCCTTCTACCCCGCCATCGACCTGGCCGCGGGGGAGAAGGAGCGCGGCACGCTGGAGACGCTGCTGACGGCGCCCGTCCCCGCGCACGAGATCGTCGCGGGAAAGTTCGTTGCCGTGGCGCTCATCGGCATGGCGGCGGCGGTGGCCAACCTGGCGAGCATGATGCTCACCTTCCAGTCCGGCCTCTTCCGCTTCGGGGCGGGGACGCAGCTGCGCTTCACCCTTCCCGCGGGCGCGGCGCTCCTGGTCTTCCTGGCGCTCATCCCCCTCTCCGTCCTCTTCGCCGCGTCGTTCCTGGGGCTGGCGGTGCGGGCGCAGTCGTTCAAGGAGGCGCAGAACGCCCTCACCCCCGCGCAGCTCGCCGCGACGCTGCCGCTGCTGGTGGTGACGCTGCCGGGGATCGACTTCACCCCCGCGCTGGCCGTGGTCCCCGTCGTGGGCGTGGCGATGTTCTTCCGCGAGCTAATGACGGGCGATCCGCCGCTCGTCCCCTCCCTCCTGGCCGTGCTGGCGACGATGGCGTACGCGGGGATGGCGCTCGTCTTCGCGGCGCGGGCGTTCGGGCGCGAGGAAGTGCTCTTCGGCGGCGGGTCGGGGCAGACGGTGAAGGGTGGCGGATGGGCGGAGCGGCTGCAGGGGTGGCGGACGCGGGAGCGCGGCATTCCGCTCCCCGCGGAGGCCATGGCCTTCATCGCCGCCATCGCGCTCCTCTTCTTTCACGTGGGGACGCGGTTGCAGGGCGGGCTGGGGGAGCGCGGGCTGCTGGCCTCGCAGTGGCTGCTGCTGGCGCTCCCCGCGGTGGCCTTCGCCGCGCTGGGGCCGTACGACGTGCGGCGGACGCTGGCCCTCCGGGCGCCGTCGGCGAGGACGCTGGCCGCCGCGGCGCTGATCGCGCTGGGCGGCATCCCGGTGGGGTGGGGGATCGTCTGGCTGGAGATGCAGCTGTTCGAGGGGGGCATCGACAGCCTGCTCCCCCTGCAGGAGCTGCTGACGGCGACGGACACGCGGCGCGCGCTCTGGCTCTTCTTCCTGGCCGCGCTCACCCCGGCGGTGTGCGAGGAGCTGGTGTTTCGCGGCGTGCTTCTGCAGTCGCTGGGGCGGGAGATGCGGGCGTGGAAGGCGGTGGCGCTCTCCGCGGCCGTCTTCGGCGCCTTTCACCTCTCGTTCGAGACGGCGCTGCGCTTTCTGCCCACCGCCTTCATCGGCCTGCTGATGGGGTGGGTGGTCTGGCACTCGCGCTCGATATTCGCGAGTATGCTCATGCACCTGGTGAACAACGCCTTCGTGGTGGCGCTGCTCTGGCAGCCCGCGCTGCAGCGGCTGGCGCTTCGCGAGGGAGGGCTGTCGTGGCGCACGGTGCTGGCCGGCGCGCTGCTGCTGGCGCTGGGCCTGCGCCTGCTGCCCCCCCGCGCCGATCCACCGCCCCCAACCCCCGCACCGGAGGGAGTCTGATGGTTGCCGCCGTCGTGCTGATCCGCGCCGTCCCCGGCGACGTTCCCGGCCTGGCCCGCCGCGTCGCCGGCATCGACGGCGTGGCGGAGGTCTACTCCGTCTCCGGCGAGTGGGACCTGATCGCCGTGCTGCGCGTCAAGGAGTACGACCGCATCGCCGAGATCGTGACCGAGGAGATCGCGCAGGTCTCCGGGATTGAGCGGACGAACACGCTCACCGCGTTCCGGGTCTATTCGAAGCAGGACCTGGAGCGGGCGTGGGACATGTTCGACTGATGAGGGAATAGGGAACAGGGAATAGGGAATAGCCTGCAGCAGCAGACTGCCGGATTGATGGGTCGCAGCGGGCGCGTATCCGCCTGTACCAATCCACTGCCGCTCGGCACGTTGGACGTGCAGATTGCGGGAGCGCGCTAACGCCCGTTGTCCCGCCGCTGTACCGCCTTGATTCATCAAGGCCACGCGATGCTCGTCGCGGGCCTGGAATCAGCACGATTACCCTAGAGACCTCCGAGCCCTCACCGCGGAGCGCCCGATGGCCGTCGTATCCCGGTACTCCATCGACAGCCGGTCCGATGACCGACGGCGTCACCGCGAGCAGTTCATTGCCAGGCCGGTGCGGCCGACCACGCTGCTGGTGATCGCGCTGGTCGGGGTGGTCGCGCTGATGCTGTGGGCGCAGCTCACCG
>DASTNU010001032.1:0-2439 GCA_035720605.1 Longimicrobium sp.
TCGCGACGGCGGGCGACCCCTCCCCCAACTTCGGGGCCCCAACTTCGGGGGAGGGGTGGTTTCAGCAGGTTCGGTGCGCGCGAAACCCTCCATCCGAAAAACTCCCCCTCTCCCGCGGAGCGGGGGAGGGGGTCGGGGGGAGGGGCCCTCACGGACGCAGCTCGATGTGTGCCGAAGCTCCTCTATTCCGTCGGCTACTCGCCTCGCGGAGAACCCTCAGCGCGAGGCGGTGGCCTGCGAGACGGCGCAGGTGCCGGTGCCGGACTGCAGCGAAAGCACCATCCGCCCCACTCGCGGGATCGCGGACTCGATGCGGACGGGGATGCGCCGGGCGTCGTCGGTCAGGTGGATCTGGATGACCCCCTCGCCGCGGTAGCGTACCGGGTCCTTCACCCGCATCTCCACCTCGATGGTCTGGAAGCGTCCTGCCGGCACCTCCATGGGCCCGCGCCCCACCACCCGCACCTGCACGGGGTTGCGCGCGGGATCGTAGTGGCGGGTCAGGGAGTGCGTCTCGCCGGGCGCCAGGCGCAGGGTGCGGATGAAGTAGATGAACGACAGCTCGTCCAGCGGCGCGCCGGTGGCCATCGAGCCGCCTGCGCCGCTCACGTCGCGCCAGCGCCGCGCCGCCACGTCCATCCTTATGTCCTCGTCGCGCGAGCCCAGCGGCGAGCGCTCGCGCCGGGTGAAGCGCAGCGCCCCCCGCAGCTCCGGGTCGAACCAGGAGCGGGTGCGATCCTCTATCCCCGCCGGCCCCATGCGGCCGCGGAAGTCGTTGCGCAGCAGCAGCGTGCGGCGGCCGTCCACGGTTTCCCCCGCCTCCACCGCCATCGTCCCCGTGCCGATCCGCCCCAGCCGCGAGCTGCCGCGGTAGACGCAGCTTTCCCCCGCCGCGAAAGGCAGGGACGCCGGCGTCTGCGCATCCACCTGCCCCCCGCAGAGCAGCGCCGCCAGGGCCGCCCCCAGGCCCGGCAGCCCGCTCCGCACGCGTCCCGATCGATTGCGCTGCATCGTCCGATTCCCCCGTTCCGGCAGGATGAGGCGGAATGCCGTCCCGATGCGGGCAAAGCTACGGGTGGGGTGCCCCGTCCGCGGTCCGGTTGCGGCGGACTTCGTGTGGGGAAGTACTGGAGACTCGCGGAGTGGGAGACCGCGAAAGTGCGAAGGTGCGGATCGGTCACGAATCACCACGGGCGCTCACCCCGCTCACCCTACCGGGCGAATCGGGCGCGCGCTAGATTGGAACATCCGCTTCTCACCGCAGGCGATCCACCGGGCCTCCGGATCCGCAACCCGTTACGAAACAATCACCTGGCCCGCAGCGTAGTGCCGCGCCGCCCGCCGACTGGGCGACGGCGGGCCTGGCCGCGGATCGCCTCGATCCCATCAGCCTCACCTCCCCTGACAGGAGCTCCTCCGTGGAAGACACGCAATCCGTTCGCGGCGCCGGGGGCACCCCGGGCGGCATCCTGGAGTTCGTCATCGGCGTGGCGATGGCGGCGGCCGGCGCGTACCTGCTCACCTCGCGCGTGGTGGTGACCACCGGGTTCTGGAACTTCTGGGGCCAGTACTCGTTCGGGCTCACCCTGGTCCCGCTGATGGCGGGCATCGCCCTGGTGTTCTTCAACGGACGGTCGTTCTTCGGATGGATGCTGGTGATCGTGGGGGCGGTGATCATCCTGGCGGGGGTCATCGCGAACCTGAACATCTACTTTCAGCCCACCAGCCTCTTCAACACGGTGATGATGCTGGTGCTGATGGCCGGCGGCCTGGGCCTGATCGCCCGGTCCGTCCGCGCGCACTGACCGGCGCCGTCCTCCCCTCCGAAAGGCGATTCACGCGGAGGAAAACGGAGAGGGCGCGGAGGATTCCTCGGGATCCTCCGCGCCCGCTCCCTCATGATTACGCCGGATCGCGGCGGCAGGCGACGCTGCTCTGCAGGTGCTGGCGAAAGCGGCGCGCGGCCTCGGGGAGGCGGTCGCGGCGGGCGCGGAGGGTGGTGGTGAGCCGCGGGCCGGAGAGGGCGGCGTACTCCCGCGGCATCCGGCCCACCGCGGCGGAGATGGCGCCGTCGCCCAGCGAGCGGCGCAGCGCGGCGGCGGCGGAGTCCCACGCGGCGGGGGCCACGCCGCACAGGAACCGGGCGTCGAGCGCGCGCGCCTTCACCAGCAGCCCGGCCAGGTCGCGATACTCCCCGTCGAAGCGCACGATCTTGGGATCCACCACGCGGGCCAGGGCGGGGAGCACGCCGCGGTAGTCGGCAAAGGCGTAGTCGCGGTCGCGCGGCACGGGCACCCAGCGCGCCCCGCCGCCCCGCTCCATCCGCGCCCAGCGCACCTGCCCGCCGTGCCGGTCCCAGTCGCCCAGGTACACGTCCATCAGCCGCATCCGCAGGTACGCCGCCGTATCCACCGCGGACAGGGAGTCCTCCCGCAGCAG
>DASTNU010001033.1:0-6508 GCA_035720605.1 Longimicrobium sp.
CACATGCGCACCTTCAGCAAACTCGCCGAGCACAACCAAGCTCTTTCTCTGGATGACACCGCGCACCGCCGTCGGATCGTCGCGATAAGAGAGTGAGTCAACGAACATCACGCGAGCCCCGAGCGGGTTAGCCGGATCATCAGCGGGCAACCACCCACGGAAACGTACATGGTCTCTTCCGTCTTCACCTCGCAGGTCTGATGTCCACCGGAGAGCATCCAGCAGCACGTATCCTCCTGGCTTAAGCACATCTGCCATCTTCCGGATAGCATCGATTATGGCCGATCGCGTGATGAGATGATAGACGGAATGGCCCCGACACATGACGAGATCGAAAGTAGGGGCAACGACAGATGATAGCTGGTCCCAGGTGGAGATACCCAACCGCAGACCGTCATCATCCCCGCTCCCGCTGAGCGGTTGGATCGCTACACCTGCTGATAGTGCGTTAAGAACGCATTGACTAAGCATACGCTGGTTCGCGTCCGTGCCGGCGATCCGCAGATCTGGTGCGAGTTGCTTCATCCCGATGATCGGATTTCCTGTCCCACAGGCGCAATCAAGTACATCAACTGCTCCGATGCGCTGAACGAGAGAGACGAACGACTCCGTCAGCCGCGGTTCGATGAACGTTTCTCGCATGCCCATGGCGCGGTACATAGGATCGTACCAATTGCTCAAGCGGTCGTACGCCATCATCAAGGCTCGGTGGTTCATCATTCCCCTCCTCATTCGAACGTTGATGTATCTCATCCAATACTGTTGCAACATGCTGCGTCGAAGTTGGGCAAGCAATGCTCACGTCCTCACATTGAACCGACTGCTGCCAGGCGCTTCCGCCAGTGTTCACGGATCCGGCTAAGATCAAGCCCCCACAGTTGTTCGTATGAATGAGGACGCGGGTCAACACGTGCGCGCAACTGCCCTAGACGGCGCTTGTTCGGCCCTCAAGACGACTCGAAGCCTTTGAACCGTTCTACGGAGTTCATGGTACCTGCCTTCGGGCCGAGATTGCAGCGCCCGGAACTTCCGGAGCCAGCAACGCGGGGATGCCCCCGAATTTGCTCGCTGCGCTCGAAGGACACCCGGGGGGCGGTGGAGCAATGGTGCGTACCTGGCGCTCTCCGTCACGGCGATCTCGGCGGATCGCTTTGCCGGGGGATGGGAGAGCGGGGCCGGGGAGTCGCGAGCGGCCCGGTACTTCTGCGCGGCCCGGATCGGTGCGCGAGGCTGAGGGGGTGATCCCGCACCCTGTATTCTCCAGTCGGGGCCGGGGCGGCAGCTTCACGCAGAGTGTACCATGGCAGAGCACGCCCGCGCCGAAGGGGATCGGCGGGGGCGTTTTGCGTCCTGGTTGCGCCGTCTCCTGAAGCGCTGAGGGCCGCGCTTGGTTGGCGTCGGCGCCCAACCGGAGCATTGACCTCGTTCGCGCCCGCCGGGGCGTGCGGGCGCGGCCACTCCAGCACCAGCACGCCGGGCGGCTCGGCGTCCGCCCGCGCTTCGTCGCCCGGCGCCACCGCACCGACCGCGGCGAGGTCCACGTCCACGCCGCCGAAGAGGGGGTAGCCGACCCCGGCGGCCGCGGGCACCGGCACCGGCCGGCTGCCGAACGGCTGCAGCCGCAGCGTGCCGGACGCCGACCGGACCAGGAGAAGGACCCGGGTCTACTCGGTCAAAGGAGGGCCGCTCCTGCGGTATGGAGCCGGCGCGGCCCACGCGGAATCCACACGCGCCGGGTGCTCGCGTATCCAGCGGACGAGCCATCGGTGAAAGGCTGGCATCACCAAATCTGCCGGCGTTCCGTCACGGCTCACCTGCAGCACGTACTCGTTCATCTTCGCCCCGACTTCCGGGTCGGAGATCAGATTGCGCTGGTACAGCAGTTCGTTCACGCGGGCCGCAACGATGGCGGGCGGTTCCGATCGATCGCCCGCCCCACGGCAGGACACGAGCAGTCCCAGGACCGCTACGAGCAGCAGCGCCCGGTATACCGAGGGCATGTTCATCTTACAGCGGAGGTTCGATGTCGTCACAGAACGGGCTCATAAAGCCCAGCACGCGATCGCCCGCGCTACCCAGCTGACCCCGGTCGTCGACGTAGACCTGCAGAACGTCTACGACCTCGCACATTCCCGGATCCACCTGGTACGCATCCCCGCGCACGACGAACGAGTCCCGCCCCGTCAACGGCGAAGTGCGGGTCACCTGCCACCACGAATCCACCATTCGTCCGTCCGGGCTCTCCCCGCTGCCGGTGAAGCGATAGCTGCCATCGGCCTGCTGCTGACGCTGGATCGAAACCAGGGGTACGGGCTGCGGCGGAGTCAGGCGCTCGTACCCACGAATGCACCGGCTCCCGCTCGTTCCGTTGATGCACTCCCCACCCCGCCACTCGGACCGCTGGTGGTCGAGATACGCCGACTGCTGCGTGATCTGGCCGTGGGCATCCTCGACGTTGAGGGTGATCCAGACGTCGTCGGGGACCCAGTGCGGGCCGCCGTCGAACATCCCGGTGGCACGCCCGAGGTTGGCGTTCACGATCAATGGATGCCCGTCCAGCCCGGGGGCCTGCGGCCACCCCAGCGCGCCGGTGCCCTCGGTCTGCAGGATGCGCCAGCGGCCCGTCTGCACCGATCCGTTGGCCTTGTGCCGGTTCGAAAGGAAGTCGTACGTGACGGTCTGGCCGAAAGAGCTGAACGAGTACGGAAGCGTCTCGACGTTCCCGGAATACGTGTACGCCTGTTCGAACTCATCGTCCGTCTGCCAGTAGTTGACGCGGACGCTGGCCCATGCCCGGCGGATCGGGACGTCACCCTGCGACGGCGCGAGCAGGATCTCCCACCGCCCATTCCCATGCTCGTCCGGGCACTGGTTGTCCCAGGGAACATCCACGCAGAAATCCGAGGGCGAGTACCACCAGCCGCGGTAGCGGAACGCGAGCCTTGCACGCGTCTGGAGGAGCGTGGTCACGGGCGCGCAGCTGGGCGCGCTCAGCCGCCCGGCGTCGTCCTCGACGGCGAGACAGACCTCGAAGGTGCCTCGAATGTCGTATGCACGCCGCGTCACCGGCTCCGCAACTGCGTCGCTGGCCACGCCGCCACCTCCCACTTCGAAGCGCGTCCCGGTCCACCGCTGGTTCAGGAGCCCCCACGACCAGATGTACCGGACGATCCGCGCTCCGGCGGGGCTGTAGGAGCGGCTGGCATCGAAGTCGGCCCACCTGCGGACATACACCGGGGCAGGCGGCGTCCACACCGCGACCGGTCTCGCGTCGACCACACGCGCGGAATACGCGGCGGTAGCGCTGTACGCCGGCGCAAGCCGGTCGTACGCCGTCACCGAAACGGTCGGCTCGCCGGCGGCATTCCCGCGCAGGACGTGCGAGAATACGTGTTCCTGCCGGGCCGGCACGACGGCGCAGACGTGCCCCGGATTCGAGGAGACGAGCTCCGGCCCGGACGGCGACACCGCGATGCACAGATCGCGTGCGCCGTTGGTTGCGTTGGTTACCGGATAGGAGACGCTGCGCTCCTGCGAAAGCATCCATCCGACCGGCGGAGGCGTCGCGGGCACCTGGAGCGCAGGCGCGGCCAGGACGAGTGCGGCCGTCACGCCGATGCTCTGCGTGGTGCCCAGCGCCGGTCGCGCCGCATCGAACGCCCGCACGACCACCGCGTTGGTAAGCGGGTGCTCCGCCAGCACAGCTCCGACGAACCTCTGCTCCACGACAGCGGTCTCGAACGGCGGCACGCGTACGCACGGGACCTGCGACGCTGCCGCGACCACCCGCCCAGCCGGCGCCGTACCCGGCGCGAGCTCGGCGGTGAAGCAGAAGTCCACATGGATGTTGCTGCGGCTGACGAGCTGTGCCTGCGCGGCGCCGTCCCCCGCCGGTGCGAGCACCTGATCGGGAAACGCCGTAAGCAGGGGAGCGTTGACGACGACCGCCGCCGTGACGCGGAACGCCCGCGCGCCGGTCAGCGACTCGTCGCCTCCGTCAACCGCACGAAAGACGAGATCGGAGAACGACCCGCCGTACGCGGTGCCGGCGAGCAGATATGCGAAAGACACCTCCACCGTCGCGAACGCAGCGACTTCCCGCGGCGAAGGGTCGGCGGGGTCCCCGACGGCGCCGGGATTCGTCGATGCGGCGACGAACGCGAAGGTGCGGGCGGCGTTCGAGCAGTTCGTAACGCGATGGACGAGCGTGGCGCCGGTTCCCGGCTGCTGCGGCTGCGGCGCCGGCACCACCGGGCCTTCAACCACGGGCGAACACAGGCGGAGCGCGGTCGTTTCAAGAAAGCTGGCCGCGGCCGAATACGCCGGCTCCAGCTGGTCCGTTGCACGCGCCGCCGGGCGGCTCTGCGTCTGGTGCAGCGACCGATCACGCATGCGATACAGCACGTCCACCGGCCGCCGTTCGAAGGGCTGCAGCCGCACCACCCCGCCGCCCGTGATCCCGGCGACCTCCGCGTCCCCGTCAGGCAACACATCCACCCTCACGTCGCGCGCGCAGTTCGACTGGTTGACAACCTCCCAGCGGGCCGAGAACGAGGCCCCGGGCTGGTCCGAGCGGGCGGCCGGGGCGGCGACGCCCGGAGCCGCTAGGACCGTTGCCGCCCGGACGTCCCCCGACGCATCCCCGCGGTACGCGGGGGCGCCGACGTCGTCCACTCGCACGCTGGCGACATGCACCGTCCCGCAGGTGGCATCGTCGGAAAGCCGGAAGGTGTACGGCACCGCGAGGGATTCACCCCTGGGGATCCGGCGCGTTACCGGCGTCCCGGCGGAGAGCCCGCCGCTCGCACCGCCGGTAACCAGGAACTCCCGGTCCGCGTTGCTCCGGTTTTCGACCTGCCACAGCAGGGTGAACTCGGCGCCGGGTGTCTGAACGCTTTCTGCGGGCCCGCTCACCACCGGCGCAAGGAGGATCAGCCGCGCCGTGACCTGGAAGTCGCCGCTCGTCCGCGAGAACGCGCTGGCGTCCCGGTCCGTCACCGTGATTCGCGCGGACCAGACACTGCCTCCTTCCGCCCACGCCGCGAGGATGTAGGCAATCGGAACCGCACGCTCCTCGTTTGGCGCGAGCTCCAGATCGGGGACTGCGCCGGCGAGGCTGAGGGCCGAGCCCGCCGGCATCACCGGCGCGACCCGGAACACGCGAGTGGCGTTGCTCAGGTTCCGCACCCGATACTGCACGGTGAAGCTCTCTCCCGGGTCGCGGATCTCCCCCGCAGGAACGCTCACGGCCGGATTTGCGAGAACCAGCGCCGCGCGGACTCGGACACGCCCGGATCCCGAGTAGGAGCGGTCTCCCGCGTCGTTGGCGCGGAGATCGACTTCCGCCGCGTCGTCGGCGAGCGTCCCGGGGAGCACGGTGACGGTGAGCGGGATCGACGCACGCTCACGTGACGTCAGCAGAGCATCGGCGGGGGCGCCCGGGTGCGGCACGACGGACGGATTCGAGCTGACCCCGTCGAACGTGAACAGGCGTGGCTCTCCGCTCCGGTTTTCGACCGGGAACAACAGCACGCGGCTGGCGCCTGGATCGAGAACCACCTCCGCGAGGTCGCCCACGTCGGGCGGGAGCAGATATCCGTCCCCGTCAGGCGGAAAAGAGGGCGGACGCGCGACGGTCTGGGTATCGGCCGGCGGCGGAGTCACGATGATGCCAGGCGGCCGCGCGAGCGCCGGATCGGACGCGCTCGCCCGACACACCTTGCGGTTGCGCGCACGGCCGGTAGCCGGCGAGAGGTCCAGCGCGCAGGAATACCCGGACGGTTGATGCCGGATGCGGACGAAGAACCGGTCGCGGACCACCTGGGCGTCGCTCACCTCGATGCCGTCGCTCCACTCGAATCCGGCCGCGAGCAGCTCCGGAGTCGGAGCGAAGCCGCCCCCTTCCTCGCGTTGGGCCATCTGTGCCTCCGCGTAGGCATCCAGATCCCCCATCACCACACGCTCCACCGCCCTCCGCTTCAGATGGATGTCGGCGCGGACCGCGCCGGCGGACAGCAGCCCGATCACAACGATGGTGACCAGCAGCTCGACCACCGTGAATCCGTCTCGCCGATCGCGCCTGCGATGCATCAGTAACCTCCCGCGTGGTCGCCCGGCACGCGCCCGGGCAGAAGCCCCGAAGCGGCGACGGGATCAAGAAGAAGCGCCGGGTCCCGCCGCCGGCCGTGGACGAATAGTTCGTAGTGGAGATGCGGCCCGGTGCTCAGACCGGTCGAGCCGACGCGCCCCACTGGCTCACCCTGCTTCACCACCTGGCCTTCACGAACGAGCACGCTGGACAGATGCGCGAACCGCGTGATGTACTTGCCGTCTGCGTGCGACACATCGATGACCAGGCCGTAGGACGCGTTGCGGCTCACGTCGAGCACCACACCGTCCCCGCCCGCACGGACCAGCGTTCCCGCCGGCGCGGCGATATCCAGTCCCCAGTGCGGCCGCACCCGCCGCAGGAGGGGATGAAAGCGGCGCGGCGTGTACGCGCTGGTCA
>DASTNU010001034.1:0-3446 GCA_035720605.1 Longimicrobium sp.
CATCTCCTTCCGTCGATCACGAAGCGCTGGAACCGCTGCTGGAGCTGCTGCGCGGCCGCCGGGCCGTGGTGCTGGCCGGCGCGGGGTGCAGCACGGAATCCGGCATCCCCGACTATCGCGGGCCGGACGCGCGGCCGCGCACGCCCATCCAGTACCAGGAGTTCGTGCGCAGCGAGGCCGCGCGGACGCGCTACTGGGCGCGCAGCGCGGCGGGCTGGCCCCGCATCTCCGCCGCGCGGCCCAATGCGGGGCACCGCGCGCTGGCGGAGCTGGAGGCGGACGGTATCGTCCGCGGCGTCATCACCCAGAACGTGGACGGGCTGCACCACGCCGCCGGCAGCCGGCGCGTGGTGGAGCTGCACGGCTCGCTGGCGTCGGTGCGGTGCCTGGCGTGCGGCCAGCGCTCGCCGCGCGGCGAGTACCAGCACCGGCTGCTGTCGCTGAACGCGGAGTGGGCGGAGCGGCTGGGCGGCGGCGTGGAGCAGGCGCCGGACGGCGACGCGGAGCTGCCGGCGGAGGCGCTGGAGCGCTTTCGCGTCCCCGCGTGCGAGGGGTGCGGCGGGGTGATCAAGCCGGACGTGGTCTTCTTCGGTGAGAACGTGCCGGCGGAGCGGGTGGAGGAGGCGTGGCGCCTGTTCGCGGAGGGCGGCGTGCTGCTGGTCGCGGGCTCGTCGCTCACGGTGTACTCCGGCCGGCGCTTCATCTACCGCGCGCAGCAGGAGGGCGTGCCCATCGCCATCGTCAACATCGGCCCCACGCGGGCGGACGCGATGGCGGCCGCGAAGGTGGAGGCCCCGCTGGGCCGCGTCCTTCCCCGCCTGGCGGAGGCGCTGCGACTCCAATCGGGTAACGTGCCGCCCGCCGGAGAAAAGAAAGAACCTCACGCAGAGCCAGCAGAGTGAGCAGAGTTTGGTTGCAAGGGACAACTCTGCTTCCTCTGCTGCCTCTGCGTGAGGCATTCTTTTTCAGGACCTGGTCTCACGCAGGAGCCGGCGCCACGCGCAGAAAAACGCGGAGGCGCAGGGCGTATCCTTCCCGCTCTGCGCCTCCGCATCTTCACGATTTCTTCAATCACCCTCTCACCCCGTCACCCCCCTCACCCCCCTCACCCCCTCACCCCCTCACTCCACCACGAACGGGTCGGTGACCACGCTGAACCTGCGGCCGGAGATCGGTGCCTCGACCGTGGTGCGGAGCCGGTAGGTGCCAGGGCCGGGGAAGACGCTCGCGGGCTCGGTGTACGTGGCGGTCTCGCCGGGGTGAAGGGTGAACAGCATCAGCGCGCACGGGTGCTCCGGGGTGCGCTCCACCCGGCGAAAGCCGCCGCCGGCGCGCTTTTCCAGCACGCTCACGCACAGGTTGTAGCCCGCGTCCTCGCCAGAGGTGTTCACCAGCGCGGTGGAGATGGTTTCGTGCCGCCCGTACGACGCGCGGTCCACGTCGTACGAGACCTTCGCGTCGCCGCCGCCGGTCGGCAGCGCGCAGGCGGCAAGGAGCGCCGCCAGAAGAAAGCGAATGCGTCTCATCGGTCGTCTTGTTGGTGTAGGCGTTGGTCGGACCTGCGCCCGAACAACGGCCGAGCGCCGCGCTTCGTGACGGCAGACGCCGAAATCCTTGAAAAAGGATCGCCCCACACGGGGTGGCGGAGTCGAGATCGGCTTCCTCTGCCGATTCCGCTGACGCCGTGTGAGACGAATCCGTCTTCGTTTCCAGGATGGACCGTTCAGCTCGTCGGGGGCTGCTCTCCGATCTCCCAGCTGGTCGGCTCGCGGCGCGGCGCGTGGTTGTATTCGTGCCGGAACGCCGAGATGAAGTCGTAGACCATCCTCCGCGCGCGGTTGATGCCGCCGAGCGGGCGGTGCTCCGGAATGCTGTGCCAGGGCGTGAACGACAGGTTCTCGCCGAATTCCCGCTGCGGGTCGCTGTCGAAGCTCTGCTGCAGGACGCGGATGGTGGCCACCTTGCGGAACGGCGACGCGGCCTCGCTCCACGCCGCGCCCGGGTCCTCGATCGGCATCGTTACCGGGTCGGTCTGCAGCTGCACCGCGAAGTCGAAGAAGGCGTCGCCGCGCTCCAGCGACCGCACCATGGCCAGGCGCAGGTAGTCCGGGTCCGGATCGGCGGGGATCGAATCCGGCTCCGTCACCCTGGGAATCGCCGAATACTTCACCGCGGTCGGGCCGAACAGGTAGGGCGTGGTGCTGAAGTAGCGGATCTGCAGGGGATTGGCGAACGTCCTGTTGGACTTGAAGAGGTTCCAGACGAAGCGCGGATGCGTGACGGCGAACAAGATCGACCCCGGCAGGCCCCACTCCATCGACCTGATCAGCCCGTCGAACTCCTGGACGTTCTTCGTAACGAAGACGTTGGTGCTGATGACGATGAAGTCCTGCGTCTCTTCGTGCTTTTCCGCTGCCAGCAGCTTTTCGCCCGGCACGCCCATCAGCTTGATCGCCATGCCGCGGATATCCTTCTTGATGTCGGGCTGCATGGGATCGGACTGGTTGGAGAAGCGGATCCACGCCCGGTACGTCTTCGGCTCGCGGAAGAGGCCGACGCGCAGCTCCTCCGGGAGATCCGGCTCCACGGTGAACTCGGCCTTCACCACGCCGTGCATCTTGGGATGCGCGTCGCGCCGCATGATGCCCGTGGGGTTGTTCTTGATGATGCGCTTCTTGAGCCGTTCGGCGAGGTCCCTGGTGATGGCGGCCTCGTTCGGCGGAACCTGTTCCTGGGCCAGCTGTGGGTGGGCCATATCGACTCCCGGTGGAGGATTGTCTGCTGCGCCGTGCTGCCATGGGGAAAGACTGCGGGGACCGCTGCGTCTGCCGCGCCTGGGGACCTGCACGTGGGGATCGCCGGACCTCCCACCACCTGCTGTTTCGTCCGGTAAGGCGAAGGTACATCGGCCGGGGGGCGGCGGGTAGTTTTTTCGTGTTTTCCGCCCGGCGATGCGGCGCGCTGGTGCGTCCCGGCCATCGGCCCCGTCGCCGGACGTACGTTGAGAGGGACACTCCGCCGTACTTTCCCGGTGCACGACCTCGCGGCCGACCTCGGGCATCCGCTCGTCCATGCGGAGGTCTCGCGCCGACGGGGTATCGACCGCCCGCGCCCGGGACTGGGACCGGCACCATTCGTCGCCCCTCACCTTGCCGTCGGCTCCGCGCCGGGTTCAGTTTGTCGGAATCATCCATCGCCCGCACCTTCGCCGCACCGCATGAGATTCGCGCTCCTCGCCCCCGCCGTGCTCGCCTGTGCCCTGCCGGCGCTCTCCGGCTGCGCCACCCGCGCCACCACCACGCCCGAGTCGGACGGCGGCACCCTGCGCGCGTTCCGCAGCGAGCAGGAGCTGCTGGAGTTCAACCGGCAGCTGGTGCGGGAGTACCAGAAGTGGGAGGAGGACAACCCGCCGCCTCCCGCGCCTCCGCCACCACCGCCTCCTCCCG
>DASTNU010001035.1:0-7886 GCA_035720605.1 Longimicrobium sp.
CTCTGGCGGATCACACGCTGCCGGTGCCGCCCACGCCGCGGTTCTCGCCGTCCTGCCGCGGGCGCTCGCCTGCGCCGTGCGCCAGCCGCCGCGCCTCCTCCCGCCCCGTACCGGCGTCGCCGGTACCCGTCCGCCGCGCGCCGTAGAAGCGGGCGTCGTCAAACGCGTCGCTGGCGTAGAAGTCCTCGTCCGCGTCGTGCTGGTAGCCGCTGCCGGGGAGCTCGGCGCGGTGGCCGGCGTCGCCGCGCATCACCGGCTCCCGCTCCACCCCGCCCGCCGGCTTCCGCGCTCCCGCGGAGATCCGGTCCGCGCCGCTGCCGAGCGTATGCCCGCCGGCATCCGCACGCATCGGGGCGGAGGTTCCGGCGCGCGTGTCCGGGCCGGAGGCGCGCATCGGCGCGGGGGTGTCGGCGAGAGGGCCGCCCGGCATCCCCATCGCCATCCCGGTGCCGGGGGCGTCGTCCAGCCCCGCCGTGTCCATCCGCCCGCCGCTGGTCACCGTGCCGCCGCCCCGGCCGCGCGCGGCGAAGCTCTCGCGCACCGATGTCTCGAAGTCGCGCGTCAGCGGTCCCTGGCCGTACGAGGGAAGGCCCGCCAGCTCCGAGGAGGCCAGCCCGTCCACCATCACGCAGTCGCGATCGCGCTCCAGCCGCGCGTAGCCGATGGGGATCAGCACGTGCCGGTCGTGCCCGCCGGAGAGCACCACGTCGTCAACGTCCAGGTCCACGTCCAGGTAGCGTACCTTCATGGCGCCGGTATCCACCAGCAGCTCGTCCACCTCGCCGATCTTGCGTCCGTCCGCGGCCAGCACCTCCCACCCGCGCACGTCGGGATCGCCCTCCGCGACCCGGAAGTCGTCCAGCTGGCCCAGAGGAACCACCCTGTCCATGTCGTTGTCCGCCATGTGGATTCTCCCCCTCGGTATCGGCGGCCGATGTCCCGGTGCAGCAACAACATCGGCGCGCGCGTGCACGGTCTGGGAGGGCGTTCACCGGGAGCCGGTGGAGGGCTGCAACCGGCGTTCCAGAGCACGCCGTGGACAATGGGTCGCGACGGGCGGCCAACCAGGCACAACATTTGACAAACATTGTGCATGACGCATACGATGTCCATCGGCCGCGCCGATTCCCTCGCGGCATCTCCACCCTTTGCATCCGGAGTCGAGCTCATGCAGACCACCCTCTCCGCCACCGCCGACGTCCTGGAGCGCGCCGACGTGCTCACCGAAGACCAGCTCGACACCCTGCCGGTGGGGATGATCCAGCTGGACCGCACCGGCACGGTCCTCCGGTTCAACCAGACGGAGTCCAGCCTGGCGCGCATGGAGAAGGCGGAGGCGATCGGCCGCAGCTTCTTCGACGAGGTGGCGCCGTGCACCAGGGTGCAGGAGTTCTACGGCCGCTTCGTGGAGGGGGTGCAGAACCGCAGCCTGCACACCGTGTTTCCGTACCAGTTCCGCTTTCGCGACGGCCGGCAGAAGAACGTGGTGATCTCCATGTTCTACAGCACCAGCACGGACACCGTCTGGGTGCTGGTGCAGCGCCCGCAGGGGTGACGCCGCGAAACGTCGACGGATCGGGCCTCTCGCAGAGTCAGCGGGTGGGCAGGGAACGCGCTCTGCTGACCCTGCCGACTCTGCGTGAGGCGTCTTTCCGCCGTTCGCGGAACGTGGTGTGAAGGGAGGGCCGCGCGGCTCTTTTCGACGGAGGGTGGATGGCGATGCGGGAGTGGCCGCGGCGGCTGGGGTTCGCCGTCAAGGTGGCGGGGCGGGAGGGGCTGAAGAGCAACGACGCGCGGCGGTGGCAGTCCGGGCCGCACCTGCGCGTGTCGATGGGCTACCTGCGCGCCATCCTGGACTACCTGGACGAGATCGACGTGCGGATGTACCGCATCTCGTCCGACTTCGTCCCCTACTGCACGCACCCCGGCCTGCCGCGGTTCCACGGCCAGGTCGCCGAGTGTCGCGACGGACTGGCGGAGCTGGGCCGCATCGCCCGCGAGCGCGGCATCCGGCTCTCGCTGCACCCTTCGCAGTTCGTGCTCCTCTCCGCGCAGGACCCCGCCATCAACGCGAAGGGGATCTGGGACGTCGACGCGCAGGCGGAGCTGCTGGACGCCATGGAGCAGGGCCCCGAGGCCGTGGTGATCCTGCACCTGGGCGGCGCGTACGGCGACAAGGAGGCGGCGATGCGGCGCTTCGCGGAGAACCATCCGCGCCTTTCCGAAGCCGGCCGCCGCCGGCTGGTGATCGAGAACGACGAGACGCTGTACACCGTGCAGGACTGCCTGCGCGTGCACGAGATGACCGGCGCCCGCGTCGTCTTCGACCACCAGCACCACCTGCTGAACCCCGGCACCCTGCCCCTGGGCGACGCCTGCCGCGCCGCGCTCGCCACCTGGCCGGCGGGGGTGATGCCCAAGGTGCACTTTTCCTCGCCGAAGCTGGATTCGCGCCTGGTGACGCGCGGCAGGAAGGAGGTGCCGGCCCCGCCCCTGCTCTCCCAGCACGCCGACTACGTGCACCCCTGGGAGTTCGCCGCCTTTCTGCGCGCAGTGGGCCCCGCCCCGTTCGACGTGATGCTGGAGGCCAAGATGAAGGACCAGGCCCTGCTCAAGCTCCGCAACGACCTCACCCGGCTCGGGTTGTGGTAACGTCGGCAGGCTTCTCCCCGAGCGGGCTGAAGCCGCGGCTGCAAAGCGGAAAGCCCCGCAAACTGCGCGGGGCTTCGACGGCGAACGCCCCTGAATTGTCATTCCGAGGGAGCGCCCCACGGCACTTTCTCGTACCGCATCACCTGCACGCGACCGAGGAATCTACTCGCCCATGCGCGTGGTCCGTCGTCGTGCCTCGGGCTCGCGGCCACAGTCCGCGCAGGCGGACTTCGCTCATGGGGACCGCGCGGGGCCGGCTACGCGGCGCAGGGCCTCGCCACCAGCCGCCCGAGCGCCTCCAGGCTGGCCTTCAGCTCGGCATCGATCTCGTCCGGACGGACGGGGGCTTCGATGATGACCGGGATTTCCAGCGGGATGAGGGCCGCGAGCTTCTGGTACGCCCACACCCCCGCGGGCGACAACCGCACGTGGCGGCTCTGCGCGTCGAGCTCGCTCACGTGCACCTCCGCCAGGCGGTCGCGGAAGACGTCCAGCATGCGCGACGCTTCGCCCATGGAAGGATCGCACTGCCGGGCGTGCGCTACGTCCAGGCAGAACGAGGCATCCGGCAGCCGCGCGAACACCGGCCGCAGCTCTTCGACCGTGCGGCCCACGGACTTGCGGCGGTCCATGTTCTCGATGCACAGCCGGTCGCCGAAGGGCGCCCACAGACCGTGGTCGTGGATGGTGTCCGGGTGCAGGATCACCAGCCAGCCTCGCCGCGCCACGGGCAGCAGCGCGCTCGCGATGGCGGGCTCCTGCGCGGCCGTGAAGGAGCTGGGCGCGTGGACGGAAAGGTGGTGGTAGCCGTCGAGAAAGAGGTCGGAGAGCAGACCGAGCAGCGGCGCCAGCTCGTGCACCCGCAGCGCCGAGAGCTCCAGCGCCCCGGTGTCGCGCGTTTCCAGCAGCCTGAGCGCCCGGCGCACGTCCGAGCGGGCCAGCGAGCCCGTGGAGTAGCCGATCGTCTCCATCAGAACACTCCGTAGCGCATGGTGAGGTCGCGCAGCGGTGTCTTGCGGATCAGGAACATCTCCGTCAGCGCATCCTGGAAGCGGTTTCCCAGCTTGCGGACGTCCTGGTAGTCCTCATCGGTATCGGCGGACTGAGGAGAAAGGTTCTTCATCCTCGTGCGCCACTCCTTGTCGTTCAACAGGGCCAGAAAGGCGTCATACGCAGCAAAAAGCTCCGCCGCTGCACCCGAAAATTTACCGAAGTATAATAATACCGCGCCAGCCATGATGTCCAGAGGTGTCGTGCGCACCAGCTGTCCCAGGTGGTTCAGCACCGCCTCGTAGGCGCTGCTCAATGATCTCGCCTGGCGTGCAGCGGGAAAGCCGAAGTCACAGGAATAGCAGCTGAGCAGGCCGGCGGCATAGATCAGCTTGCGTGACATCCGCAGCTTGGCCGTGCGCAGCGCCCATCCATCGCCCCGCACCCGGCGTTTGTGCGCGAAGTCCACCGCCATCGTGCGCCAGTATCGAGCGATGTCGTTCTGCAGGAAGCGCGGGACCCGGTACGGCGTGTCGTTGGAACCGATGAGGTCTTCTTCCACATAGCGCTCGAGCACGCGCTCCAGCACCCGGTTGTACGCGCTCGATTCACCAATGGGAACGGACTCCAGGAGCAGAAGAAGCCTTTGTGTGGTGTTGTGGTTCGTGTCGTCCTCACCGCCGATCCTGTGGATGAGGTCGTGACTGAACGTAACGCTTCCGAACGCTCCTCCAGACGTGGGCGGGCGAAGCTTTTCCTCCCGAAGCCTGCCTTCGATCCGGCGTGCGTCGTCCCAGTGCAGCGGATCGGCGAAACCGTCCACCAGCAGCGTCCAGTCCACGTCGCTGCCGGCTGTGAGCTCCAGTCTGGCGAGTGAGCCAAAGACGACGACCGTCGTATCAGGACGAACGATGGGGCGCAGCCTGGGCAACAGGCGCTGGATCGTTGCGCCTGCGTTCTCTCGTGCAGCGGAGATGGACGGCCACTCCGCACCCAGGCGTTCCTGAAGCCGCTCGACGTTCCCCTGCTGGGCCAGGACTCGCGCGGTATCTGGCGGCATCGTTCCGGCTGCTAAAGGGAGAGCCGCCGCACGACGGCATCGCCCGCGGCGGTGGTGCCCAGGGTCCCGCCCAGGTCGGCCGTCGCCTCGCCGGCGACGATGCAGTCGCGGACGGCGTTCTCCAGCCGCTTGCCCAGGTCGCCGCGGCCCAGGTGCTCCAGCATCAGCCCGGCGGTCAGGATGGCGGCGAAGGGGTTGGCCAGGTCCTTCCCCGCCAGGTCCGGCGCCGAGCCGTGCACCGGCTCGAAGAGCCCGATCCGCCCGGGGTGGATGTTCCCCGACGGCGACAGCCCCAGCCCGCCCGCCAGCTGCGCCCCCAGGTCCGAGAGGATGTCCCCGAACAGGTTGCCCGTGACGATCACCTGGTAGCGCTCCGGGCGGCGGACCATGTCCATCGCCAGCATGTCCACGTACAGCGCCTCGCTCTCGATGTCCGCGTACTCCGCGGACACCTGCTTGAACACGCGCCGCCACAGCCCGCCGGCGAACTCCATCGCGTTCGCCTTGTCGCTCATCGTCACCCGCGTCTTTCCGTTCGCGCGCGCCCACTCGAACGCCGCGCGGACGATGCGCTCCACGCCCTTGCGCGTGTTCACGTCCTCCTGCACGGCCACCTCGTCGGGCGTGCCCTGCTTGAAGGTGCCGCCCATCCCCACGTACACGCCCTCGGTGTTCTCGCGGAAGATGACGAAGTCCACGTCGTCCACGCCCTTGTCGCGCAGCGGGGTAAGGCGCTCGTGGAACAGGCGCACGGGGCGAAAGTTGACGTACAGGTCCAGCCGGAAGCGCATCCCCAGCAGGATCTGCCGCGCGTGCTCGTTGCCCGGCACGCGCGCGTCGCCCAGGGCGCCCAGCAGGATGGCCTGGTAGTTCGACTGGAGGTCCGCGAACTCGGCGTCCGTGATGGCCTCGCCGGTCTCCAGGTACCGGTCGGCGCCGTGCGGCCACTCCACCAGCTCCAGGTCCAGGTCCGTGCCGGCGGTCACCGCGCGCAGGGACTTCACCGCCTCGCGCGTCACTTCCTTGCCCACGCCGTCGCCGGGGACCACCGCTACTTTCGGCATCCTGTCGCGCTTCCTTCGGATCGATTGCTGGATGATGGGGATCGGATCGGCGCGGAAAGTACCGGGCGCGCGGCGGGTCCGGCAAGGAAGCGCCCGGTGACGGCGATGGGCGGCGGGAGCCGCGGCTGGAAAAGCGGAAAGCCCCGCCAGCTGCGCGGGGCTCGGAAAATCTGCCAACGACACTGACGAGGCGCGCCGAAGCCGCGGGGCCGCAGTCCGCGGAGGCGGACTTCGTGCCGTTCGAGCAGCGGTTTCAACCGCCGGGCGCGGAGTCGGCAGAGCCGATGGAGCTCAGCGCCTACGATCCCGCCGGGCGGGAGAGCGAGAAGGTGTACGCCGCGACGGCGCGGATCTGCTCGTCCGTCAGGGTGCCGTTGCCCCTGGGCGGCATGGGGACGCCGTACTGCTCGGTGGCGGGCGCGCCCTCCGCGACCACCTGGATCACCTCCTCGAAGGTGCCGGCGCCGCGCGACCACTCGGCGTCCACCAGCGACGGTCCCAGCTGCGTGCCACGGCCGCCCTCGCCGTGGCACATCACGCAGCTGCCGCGGTACAGGCTCCGCCCCTGGTCGCCCTGCCGGGCGGTGACGCCCTGCGGCAGCTGCCCCGGCGGCGGGCCGGAGTCGCCCGGCGCCTCCGGGCGAGCGGCACCCTTCCCGTCCTGCGCCCTGCCGCCCCGGTCGCATCCCGAAAAAACCGCCAGCAGCAGCATCGCCGCCGCCGTCATCGCCCGCACGTTCCGCATCGGCTCCGTCGCAACGCCTGGATCTACCTGACCGCCGCCGATCCATGCACCGGGCGGGGCCGCCAACCGCCTGCGCGCTATCGCAAGCGTTGTTCCGGCCGGGGCGCGGCGGCCGGCCCGCCGGGGTGCCGCGGCGCGCCGCACTGCGCGCAGAAGCTCCACTCCGGCTCCAGCATGGCGCTGCAGTCCGCGCACGGCACCGGCACCAGGCACTTGCCGCAGAACGGGCAGAAGCGCGACTCGCGGTCCATCGGCAGCGGCGAGCGGCAGCCGGGGCAGGGCTTCGGGCGGGGACGGGTGGAGAGCGGCGGCTCGGCGGTGACGGATGCGGCGCCGCCGGGATCCGTCCGCTCGCCCGGGGGCGGCAGGTCGATGCGCGCCGCGGCGGGCGCGGCGAAGACCACCGGGGGCGGCGCGGTCAGGTCCTCCGGCTGCGGGGCGAAGGGGTTGGGCTGCACGCCGACGTCCGCGTAGTCGCGGTAGATGCCCAGGATGGGGTTGGGCGCCTGCAGCTCGCGGCGAAACTCGTCCGCCACCTCCGGCTGGTCCAGCTCCAGGTACTCGCGCTCGCCGGCCAGCAGCCGCAGCAGGGCGTGCTCGTACTCCGCCAGCTCCGCGAAGCCCAGCTCCGTGCGGATCAGCCGGTACGGCACCACCTCCTGGTACAGCGCGCCCACGCTGAGCGGCCGGCCGGGGTCGCGCGCCAGGGCCAGGGATACGCGCCGGTACAGCCGGTCGAGTGCGTCCACGGAAGGGTGCGGGAAGGCGAAAGTGCGAGAACGCGCCGTCAGGGCAGCGCGGAGGTGTCCGGGGCGCCGCGCAGGCGGGGGCGCAGGTCCACGGGCGCCTGGCGAAGCACCTGCTCCGCGTCCATCGCCCGGCCGGAGGCGCGCAGGGCGCCCACCAGCCCGGCCCAGGCGCGGCGGGACTCGCGGTCGCCCAGCACGGCGCGGCGAAAGACGGGGACCGCGTCCGCCGCGCGCCCCGTGTCCAGGAGCAGGTACCCCTGCTCCGTCAGCAGCCCGGGATCGTCGGGCGCGGCGCGCAGCCCCGCCTGGATCTCGCGCTCGGCGTCGGGCAGCCGCCCCGCCTGGCGGTAGATGCGCGCCAGGTACACGTGCGGCTGCGGCTCGTCGGGGTGCTCCTCGGCGTAGTCGCGCAGCTCGCGCTCCGCCTCCGCCACCCGTCCCGAGGCCAGCGCCGCCTCGCCCCGGCGCAGGCCGTCGTCGTCGCCGCGCAGGCGGATGGCGATCAGCAGCAGGACGAGCAGCGCGGCGAGCGCCGCCAGCGCCTCCCACCGCACGCGGCGGCGGCGGCGCGGGCCCGGGACGGGGTGGACGCGCTCCTCGTCGTCGCCGCCCAGCCCCGGCTCGTC
>DASTNU010001036.1:0-5750 GCA_035720605.1 Longimicrobium sp.
ATCGAGGCCGGCCACTTCTCCGTGCGGCCGGACCGGGAGCCGCTGGGCGGCGTCGTGGACGAAGCGCTGGAGGTGCTGCGGCCCATCGCCGACCGGGAGCGGGTCCGGCTGGAGGTCCGGCTGCCCGACCGCGCCGGAGCCGTGCTGGCGGATCGGCAGCGCTTGGTCCAGGTGATCGGCAACCTGGTGGGCAACGCCATCCGGGTGACGCCCGACGGAGGTACCGTGACCCTGGATGCCCAGGAATCCGGCCCCGAGGTGATCGTCCGCGTCTCGGATTCCGGGCCCGCGATCCCGAGGGAGCATCTGCCCCACCTGTTCGACCGCTTCTGGCTTCCGGACCGCGCCGGAGGGCTGGGCGCGGGGCTCGGGCTGGCCATCGCCCGCGGGATCGTGGAGGCACACGGGGGCCGCATCGGCGCCGACACGGGTGCGCGCGGCAGCACCTTCTGGTTCAGCGTGCCGGCCGCCGGTGCGGGCGGCGGCGAGGAGCGGGGAGAAGAGGTGTACGACGCGGTGGTGCTCCTCCCCGGCCGCGAGCCGGTCGCCGAGACGGCGGCGGAGCGCGGGCGTGATCAGCTGATCCGGGAGATGGCGGCGGCCGAGCGCCATGCCCGCTTCAGCGAGGGGATGGGGCCGGACGGCGGCGGGGCACCCGGAACCGATGCGGAGCTCATCGACCGGCTGCGGGACCAGATCGCCAACGCGATCCATCTGGGGCACATCCAGCCCGGGGATCGGCTGCCCAGCATCCGCGACCTGTCGCGCCGGTTCGGGGTCACGACCTACGCCGCCGTGCACGCGTACGAGGGCCTGGCCGCGGAGGGGCTGGTGGAGAAGCGCGGCCGGTCGGGGATGTACGTCGCCGCACAGGACGCGCTGGGCCGGAGCCTGCTGGGCGAGACGGCGCTCTGGCTGGCGGACGTGCTGGCGGGCGCCTGGGACCACCAGATCAAGGTGCCGCACGTTCCCGACCTGGTGCGCCGGTGGACGGCGGCCGTGCGCCTGCGCGCCGCCTGCGTGGAGGCCGACGAGGACACGCTCACCGCCCTCTCCACCGATGCGGCCAACCACTTCGGGATGGACGCGCGCCGCATACGCCCCCAGGAACTCGTGCCGGCGGGAACCGGCCGCGGAGCCACCCGCGATGGTGTTCCCGACGCGCTGCGCGACGCGGACGTGCTGATCACCACCGCGTACCACGCGGCGGAGGTGCGCCGGGTGGCGGAGGCACTGGGCAAGCCGATGCTGGTGGCGGGTGTGAACCCCGGGCACACCCGGGCGGTCGAGGAGCGCCTGCGCCACCGCGAGCTCACCGTGGTGTGCGTGGATGCGCGCTTCGGCGAGCGCGTGCGGGCCATGCGGGGCGGGCGCTACGCGTCGCGCGTGCGCGTGGTGCTGGCGGACGACGCGGCGGCGCTGGCCACATTGGACCCCGCCGAGCCGGTGCTCCTGACCCGCGCCGCGCACGAACGGCTGGACGGGGTCGAGCTGCGCCCGCTGGTGCCCCTGTCGACGTTCATCTCCCCCGCCTGCGCGCGCGCCCTCACCGAGCTGCTGGTCCGCCTCAACGTGGAGGCGCGGCGGGTATAATCACGGACCGCGCATGAGCATGAGGTGGGTAGCACCTTGATCCTCCTCCGGGGCTAAAGCCTGGAGAAGGCCGCTCGTTGGCCGGGCAGGTGCTCGCCCGCCGCGCGAGCGATTCCCATTCGAGTAGACCCGTGCAGGTACCTTCCACCTCGGCTTGGACCGGCTGAATGAGCGCCCACAGCTTTCTCCGAACTTCACCGATCGAACGCCTGCTTGGGCCGGTTTCGCGCTTCATCCGGACCGGATCGGCCGGCGGGCTGGTGCTGATGGCGGCGGCGGCGGTCGCCCTCTTCCTGGCGAACTCGCCCTGGGCCGGCGCCTACCACCACTTCTGGGAAACCGAGATCGCGCTGCGGGTGGGGGGATGGACGACCTCGCACACGCTCCACCACTGGATCAACGACGGCCTTATGGCCGTGTTCTTCTTCCTGGTGGGGCTGGAGATCAAGCGCGAAGCCCTGGTGGGGGAGCTCGCCTCGGTGCGCCGCGCCAGCCTGCCGGCCGCAGCCGCTTTGGGCGGAATGGTCGTGCCGGCGGCTCTCTACGCGATCCTCAACGGACGCGGACCCGGCGCGGCGGGATGGGGCGTTCCCATGGCCACCGACATCGCGTTCGCGCTGGGCGTGCTGGCGCTCCTGGGCCGCCGCGTTCCGACCTCGCTGAAGCTGTTCCTGACGGCCATCGCGATCGTGGACGACATCGGCGCGGTGCTCGTGATCGCGCTCTTCTACACGAACCGGATCGACTGGATGGCCCTGGCGGCCGGCCTGGTGTGCGTCGCGCTGGCGGCGCTCGCAAGCCGTCTGGGCGTTCGTCGGCCGACGACGTACCTGGTCCTGGGGGTGATCGTCTGGGCGTGCTTCATGGCTTCCGGCGTGCACGCGACGGTGGCGGGGGTCCTGATGGCCATGGCGATCCCCGCACGGACCCGGATCGACGCGGGTGAGTTCCTGAGCGGCACGCGGGCGACGCTGGACCGTTTCGAGGAGCAGTGCGCGGACGATCGCCCCGTCGTCGTCAACCAGGGACAGCAGACCTCCCTGCACCATGTAGAGGAGTTGGCAGAGGCCGCGCAGGCGCCGCTGCAGCGCATCGAGCATGAGCTGCACGTGCCGGTCGCATTCGGGATCATCCCGCTGTTCGCGCTCGCGAACGCCGGCGTCGCGATTCCCGCGGAGATCGGCTCGGCGTTCACGCACCCCGTGACGCTGGGAGTGATCGTGGGCCTGCTGCTGGGCAAGCCCATCGGCATCACGCTCTTCTCGTACTTGGCCGTGCGGCTCGGGTGGGCCGAGTTGCCCGCTGGCCTGGGGTGGAAGCAGGTCCGCGCGGTGAGCTGGCTCGGCGGCATCGGCTTCACCATGTCCCTGTTCATCGGCGAACTGGCGTTCGCCGATCCCGCCATCAACGACCAGGCCAAGATCGGCATCTTTACGGCTTCTCTCGCCGCGGGGGTGATCGGGCTTCTGCTGGTGCGCCGCCACACTCGCGCGGGACCGGCGTAGGGCGGATTGACCTCCAGCAGCCCGGGGATTTCCCCCACGGGTCAGGAGCTACCCCCACCGGCTTCTTCCCACGTGGGATGATGTGTGGATGAGCCTGGTACGCGCGCTCGCCGCCGCTGCTCGATCCAGGATGGCACCCGCGCCACGCGGGAGCCGCCCGGGCTGCTTCACGCCTCCGGGCGAGGCTGGCTCGTGCCTCCACAGCGCCTGCGATCAGGGACCGTCACCCTCCCGTGGGGACCACGTCAACGTCCGGGGTGACGATGGTCTGCGTATCCGTGCCCACCTGCCCCCTTTGCTGGGGCCACGTCCACCTCCGGCAGTTCCCCGGCTGCACGTCCACGTCCGGCGCGCGTCCGGCATCCTCCACCTCCGGCTGTGGCGGCCACCGTGCTCGCCAGCAGCAGGGCGCCGCTGATGCGGGCGGGGCGCGCACTCCACCATTACGTACCGCCCGGAGCGGTGGTCCATCCAGGTCGCCATCGGGACACAGAACCCGCGTTCCCGGCGAGTCTGTGTGCGGCGCGGGGTACTCGGGGAATGGGGGGTGCAACGATGCAGCCCGTCCATGAGCGGCGTTTCGGACGCAGATCTATCACGGAGGCGGTATGATGAGGCTTCGGGTTGCCGGATTGTCGATCGTGCCGGGGGGCCGCATGCCCATCGGCGATCACCCCGCGCGCGCGGACGGATGTTCCCCAACCTGGCGATGCCCGTGCTGCGGGGCCGAGCGGCACTTTCCCGGCCCGGTGCCCATGTCAGCCGCAATCCCATGCCCCGTCTGCGGCGCCAACGCGTTCGCCGCCCCCGAGCAACCGGACGCATAGCGCCGGGCGTGGCACAGCGGCCCTACTATCCTAAGCCACACCGCCTCACGGCCGGAGGCGGAAGGGAGGCGCTGTGGACGGAGGATCGAGGGCGTGCATTAGCGCGCGCTGGCGGATGAACGCATTGTGAGGCGGCCGGCAGATCTTCCGGTCTTGCTGGTCCCGGAGAGGACCGCCAGATCGTTCAGCAGGAGAAGGCACGGCCAGGCAGGCGTCGATGGATGCATTGCGCAGCGAGATCGCCGGCGCTACCGGACGACCTGCACCGGGCCCGCGCGCAGCCCGGCAGCGAATAGAGAGGGGAGAGATCGGTGCTGGCGAGACTGCGCCTGGCTTGGACGAAGGTCCGCGACAGCCTGTGGTTCCTACCCTGCGTGATGACGCTGGCGGGGGCGGTGCTCGCCATCGCCATCACGCAGGCGGCGCGGCGCGGCGCCTTTGACGTAGAGGTGCTGCGCAGCTGGGTGTTCGGCGGCGGCGTGGACGGAGCGCGCGGGGTGCTGGAAGCCATCGCCGGGGGGCTGATCACCGTCACCGGCGTCGTCTTCTCGGTGACCATCGTGGCGCTGCAACTGGCGAGCACCCAGTTCACCCCCCGCGTGCTCCGCAACTTTACCGCGGACCGCGGAAACCAGCTGGTGCTGGGCGTTTTCATCGGCACCTTCACCTATACCCTGCTGGTGCTGCGCACCGTCCGCTCGGCGGACGACGGCGAAAGCCCGTTCGTCCCGCGCGTGGCGGTCACGCTGGCGGTGGTCCTGGTGCTGGTCGCCATCGGCTTCCTGATCTTCTACATCAACCACTCCGCGCGCTCCATCCAGGTGGCCGCCATCCTGGGCCGGGTAGCGCGGCGTACCATTGGTGACGTGCGCCGCCTCTTTCCCGAGCAGATCGGCTACGCCGACGAGGCGGCGCCCCCGACCCGCGCCCGCCGAAGCAGCCCTCCGTCACCGTGGCCGCGGAGTCGGCGGGGTACCTGCAGGCGGTGGACGGCCGGAGCCTGTTCCGGCTGGGAAAGGGGAGGCGCCTGGGGTGTGACCATCACACGCCGGCGGCGTTGCAAGTGGGGATAGGTTTTGGGATAAGTCGGGCGGCAGAATCGGGGATTTTCGCCCGTAGAGTCTGGCAGTCTCTTCCGGAACATCAGTAATTCACAACAATTTACCACACTCTCACGAATCCGATTGTTGACTCTGCGTGAGGCATTCTTTTTCAGGACTTTGTACAGGAGAGGGGGGGACTGCCTGGGATGGGATTCTGGTCAGCGCTGGCCGACGTCTTCGCTCAGGACCGGCTTGATGTCGATGATCGGCGTGCCGTCCACGGCTTCCAGGCTGCGCACCCGCAGCCGCGAACCGTCGACGGCGGTGATCTGCACCCGGTGCAGGCCGACGGGATTGGGACGGTGCGGCGAACGCGTGCTGAAGACGCCTTCCTGCGGCCTGGACGCATCGCCCCGCGGGTGCACGCTCAGCACGTCGCGGCGGGCGCGGTGCAGCCAGGTGAGGACGATGATCTCGTCCCCGGCCCGCAGGCTCCGCAGCCCCTCCGCCATCTCCGCCTCCAGCACCAGCCACGCTTCCGGCGCCCCTTCGTCCGCCTGCCGGGGCGCCGACTCGAGGTCGGCCAGCAAAGACTCCACCCTGCCGATGGGCCTCACCTCGAAGCGAGTCACGTTCCTCTCCTGGTCGCACGATCGCTTGCCTGCCGGCGGACCGGCCCCGAGCTTTGCACGGGGCCGGTCCTCCGTCATCCCCCAACCGAGCCGAGGCCACGATGCCGCGCCACCTCCTCCTGCTCTGCGCCGCGCTGCTCGCCGCGCCCG
>DASTNU010001037.1:0-6211 GCA_035720605.1 Longimicrobium sp.
CCCGCGCGACGGGGAGCGGCGGACGGACACCGTGGCCGTCCCGGAGACGGAGGCGGTGGAGACGCCCGCGCTGGAGGCGCCGGACGAGCCGCGCGACACGCTGCGCATCCCCGACCCGGAGCCGTCCGCGCCCAGGGACACCATCCTGATCCCCGCGCCGGAGACGGACCCGGTGGACGCGGAGCCGGAGGCCCCGCCGCCGCCCCCGCAGCCGCTCCCCGTGCCCGCGGAGCCGCCGCCGCGGTGAGTGGCACGGCGGATGCTCCCAAAACGCTCGTTTTTGCCGCGGTGGAGGGAGTGCGCCGCGGCGCGCCGTCCGGAACGCGTGACCTGGTCCGGACGGCGCGTTGCCCGCGGGGGGCGCCGGTGTAGATTGCCGCGCCGCCGCGGCCGGGGACGACCGAGCAAGAGCCGCGGGGTGCCGCGCCCTCCCCAGGGACGCGTGGCGCAGCCGCACGCGCACCATCCAGCCAGGCCCTGATGCCCCAGCCCCACCCGTCCGCGGCGCGTCCACCACTCCGGCGCCCGTCCCCACGCCACGCGCTGGCCGCGGCGGCGCTCGCCGCGCTGGCCGCCTGCGCGGGAAAGGGCGGCCCCGCCGCCGGGCCGCTGCCGCAGTTCGCGGAGTTCGAGGGCGAGCAGGTGCGCGCCGTGGAGTTCCAGGGCGACACCGTGGTCCCCGTCGACTCGCTGTACAGCGCCGTCACCACCCGTCCCTCGCGCTGCCGCATCCTGGGCATCCTTCCCCTCTGCATCGGCCGGTTCGGGCGCGACCCGTACGCGCTGGACCTGGGGGTGCTGCAGCGCGACGTGGCCCGCATTCAGCTGGCCCACCGCGACGCCGGCTACTACGGCACCCGCGTCCTCCCCCTGGTGGACCCGGCGGTGGGCGAGGACGGGGTGGAGGTCTCGTTCCGCATCGAGGCGGGCGACCTGACCACGCTGGTGGCGCTGGAGCTGGTGGGCGCGGAGGCGGTGATGGACACGGCGCCGCTGATGCGCCGGCTGCCGCTGGAGGTGGGCGAGCCCTTCCGCCGCATCGACTTCCTGGCCTCGGTCGACACCGTCCGCAACACCCTGCTCAACCGCGGCCATGCCTACGCGCAGGTGCTGCGCAACTACGAGATCGACACCATCGCCGACGTGGCGCGGGTGCGGCTGGAGGCGGCGCCGGGGCCGGTGGTGACGGTGGATTCCGTCATCTTCGTGGGCAACTACCGGCTGGACCGCGAGACCCTGCGCCGGCAGATGGCGATCCAGAAGGGGAGCCGCCTGCGCGCCACCGACCTGGTGCGCAGCCAGCGCAACCTCTTCGAGCTGGAGCTGGTGCGCTTCGCCTCGGTGGAGGTGGCGCCGGAGCGGCTGCAGGCCACCCCCGACAGCGCGGAGCTGGAGCTAGACAGCATCGGCAGCACGGTGCTGGTGCGCATCGTGGAGGCGCCCCGCTACCAGGCGGAGATCGCCGGCGGCTACGGCAGCCGCGACTGCATCCGCGGCGAGGCCACGCACCTGGACCGCAACTTCCTGGGGGGCGCGCGGCGGCTGGAGGTGACGGGGCTGATCGCCAAGGTGGGGGTGGGCGATCCCGTCGGCGGGCTGGAGAAGAGCCTCTGCCCCGCGTTCGACCCCGAGGAGCGCTTCACCCCCGAGGACTCGCTGATCGCGGACCAGCTGAACTGGCGGCTGGCCGCCAACTTCCTGCAGCCGCGGCTGTTCGGCACGCAGACCAGCGTGGTGGTGGGGGCGTTCACCGAGCGCATCTCGGAGCTGGACCTGTACGTGCGCGACGCCACTGGCGCCGACATCGGCATCGTGCGCCAGATCCTGCCGCAGACGCAGGCCTCGCTGAGCTTCGACGTGCAGCGCGGGCGCACGCAGGCCAGCGACTTCTTCTTCTGCATCGCCTTCGAGGTGTGCTCGCCGCAGGACATCGCGCTGCTGGAGCGGTCGCGCTGGTCCAACGCGCTCACCCTGGGGCTCACGCAGAACCGCGTGCGGCTGGACCCCTTCCCCGCCGCCGGCCACCAGTTCCGCGCGGGGGTGGACTACGCCAGCGCGCTGCTGGGATCGGACGACGAGTACCTGCGCCTGTCGGCGGACGGCATCGTGCACCGCGAGCTGCGCGACGACGTGGTGCTCTCGCTGCGGCTGGCCGGCGGCACCTTCCTGACCGGGCTGCTCACCAGCGACCGGGGGTACATCCCGCCGGAGCGGCGCTTCTACGGCGGCGGGCCCACGGGGGTGCGCGGCTTCCGCTTCAACGAGCTGGGGCCCACCGTCTACATCGCCCGCCCCGTACGCACCAGCGACGACGGCTTCCGGGTAGACACCATCCGCTCCTCCACCGGCGGCACCCGCACGGTGCTGGGGACGGCGGAGGTGACCTTCCCCATCCGCGGCGGGCCGGCGTTCCTGCGCAACGTGCGCGGCGCGGCGTTCGTGGACGCGGGGCAGGTGTGGGAGTCGCAGGACTCGCTGGCCGCGCGCACCCGCATCCTCACCACGCCGGGGGTGGGGCTGCGCTTCGCCTCGCCCGTCGGCCCCTTCCGGCTGGACCTGGCCTACAACCCGTACGGCGCGGTGCCGGGGCCGCTGTACGGCATCAGCGAGCGCGGCGAGCTGGTGCCGATGCCGCTGCTGCGCAGCTACCGGCCGCGCGAAGGACGCGGCTTCTTTCAAAGGCTGGTGATCCAGGTTTCCCTGGGGAACGCGCTGTGACGCCGCGCCGCCGCCGGCTGGACCGCGTGGGGCTGCTGCTGCTGGGGCTGCTGGTGGGCTTCGGCGGTGCGGCGCTGGTCGTCTTCTGGCGGGTGAGCGCGGCGCGCACGCGCCTGGTCGAAAACGACGTGCGGGTGCGGCTGGGACTGCCGGACGAGGCGTTCGAGCTGGAGGAGGTGGAGGAGGACGGCTCGCTGCGCATCCTGCTGCGCCAGGTGGCGCTCCTGGACCAGAGCGGCGACACCGTGGTCGCGGCGCCGGCGGTGCGGGCGCGGCTCATCGGCGCCACGCTGGCGGCGGACGAGGGGCCCATCGTCATCGACCAGGTGGTGCTGGAGCGCCCCGACATCCGGCTGCTGCAGCGCCCCGGCGGCGAGTGGAACTACGCCGACGTCATGAAGGCCGAGGCGGGGGGCGCCCCGGTGGAGATCCCCGGCGACGGCGGGGAGCCGGCGCGCGCCATCTCCCTGCGCGGGGTGCGGGTGGTGGACGGCCGCGTCCGCGTCGCGATGCCGTACAAACCTCCGGCGAACCCGAACGCGCGCTTCGCCGCCCTGGCGCAGCCGGAGCGCATCCGCACCGCGGGCGGCGTCTACACCGTCCGCCGGCTGAACGGCGTCCAGGCGGTGCTGCCGCAGATCCGCGTGGGCGGGGCCGGGGGATGGCGGGTGGAGATCGCCCGGCTGACGGCGGAGGTGACGAACCCCGACACCCGCATCCAGCAGCTGGCGGGGTGGATCGAGGCGGACCCGGACGAGACCATCCGCTTCGACATCGACGCCTTCCGCACCCCCCGCAGCGCCTTCGACGGCGAGGGGCGGGTGCGCTTCGCCGCCGGGGGCCCCGTCTTCGACCTGAACCTCCGCGCGCACCCGCTCGACTTCGCCGACTTCGGGGGGATGGGGCTGCCGATCCCGGCGACGGGGACGGCGGCGTTCGCGCTGACCGCGCGGTCGCAGGCCGGCGCGCGCACCCTGTGGCGGGTGACGGACGCGCGGGTGGCCATCCTGGACTCGCGCCTGGCGGGGCGGGTGACGGTGCTCACCGGGCCGGACCAGGAGATGGCCTTCAGCGACACGCGGCTGGTGCTGGACCCGCTGCGGCTGGCGGACCTGGAGACGCTGGGGTACGTGGACCGCCTCCCCCTCCTCGGCACCGTCAGCGGCGAGATCGCCTCCCTGGACGCGCTGCAGGCGGGGCGCGGCGGGCCGCTGCGCATCGACCTGGCCGCCAGGCTCACCCCGCGCACCGACCCGCGCGCCGCCCCCTCCGTCGTCGCCGCGACCGGCCTGGTCCGCGTGGCGCCGGGGGAGGACCCGCTGCGGCTGCAGGGGGTGCGCGTGGAAGCGCGTCCGCTGCGGCTGGAGCACCTGGCCTCGCTCTCGGCACAGCCCAACTCCATGCTGCGGGGGCTGCTGACCGGCTCCGCGACCGTCTCGGGGTCGATGCGCGACCTGCGCGTGCAGGACGGCGACCTGGCCTACGCCGTGGGCGACGCGCCGGAGACGGTGTTCCGCGGGCTCTCCGGCCGCTTCCAGCTGGGAGAGACGCCGCGCTGGGAGTTCAGCGCCCGCGCCCAGCCGCTGGCGCTGGCCACGCTCACGGAGCTCTTTCCCGCCCTCCCCTTCCGCTACGCGACGCTCTCGGGGCCGATCAGCGCCAGCGGCGTGGGCGACGACGTGCGCTTCGACGTGAACCTGCAGGGCGCCTCCGGGGGGATCGCCGCGCAGGGCTCGCTCACGCTGGGCGACCCGATGCGCTTCGACCTCTCCGGGCGGCTGGACGCCTTCCGCGTCAGCAGCGTGCTGGCGGGCGAGGCGCCGCTGGACGGCCCGCTGAGCGGCACCTTCTCCGCGCGGGGGACGACGGACGACCTGCGCTTCGCGGTGGACCTGCGGCAGGGGACGGAGGGGAGCTTCAACCTCGCCGGGACGGCGCGGAAGGCGGGGGACCAGCCCTACCGCTTCGACGTGGCGGGGCGGGTGGACAACTTCCGGCTGGGCGCGCTGGTCGGGCGGCCGGGGCTGCTGCCGGGCCCCGTCAGCGGGCCGATCGCCGTCTCCGGCGGCGGGGGCGACCCGTACCGCTTCGACGTGGCGCTCACCGGGCCGCAGGGGATGTTCGACGTCCGCGGCACCTTCACGCCGGGGACGGTGCCGTCGTACGCCGTCACCGGGCGGATCCAGGGGCTGGACCTCTCGTCCCTCCCCGGGATGGCGAAGCTGCCGCCCACGCGGCTCACGGGGACGATCGACATGGAGGGGCGCGGGACGACGCCGGAGACCTTCGCGGGCCGCGTGGCCTTCGACGCGACGCCGGGCTCCACCGTGGCCGGGATCGCCATCCAGGAGGGGACGGTGCGCCTGACGGCGGCGGACGGGGTGCTGAACGTCCAGCACCTGCGGCTGGCGGTGCGCGGCGCCCGGCTGGAGGCGTCGGGGTACCTGGGCCTCACCTCGCCCGCCCCCGACGTGCTGCGCTTCGAGGTGGACGCGCCGGACCTGGGCGTGCTGGCCGCCTTCATCCCGCCCCCGGGGCGCTTCGAGCCGGAGATGGCGGGGTCGCTGCAGGCCAGCGGGTGGGTGGGCGGCACGCTGCGCTACCCGGAGGTGGCGGCCAGCGGGCGGGGGAGCGGCGTCCGCTGGCAGACGTACCAGGCGGAGCAGCTGGCCTTCGAGGCGCGTCTGCTGCGCGGCGCCACGGTGTGGACGGGAAACGTGAGCGTGAACGGCGCGGGGCTGGCGATCGGCAACCAGACCATCCGCTCCGTGGCGCTGGAGGCCAACCTGGCGCCCGAGGCCGCCTCGTTCGGCATCGATCTGCGCAAGGACGAGAACACCGACGTCCGCGCCAGCGGCATCCTGGAGCTCCAGGGGCTGGCGGTGAACGGCGTGCTGCTGCGCGACCTGGACGTGCGGCTGCGCGACGTGCACTGGACGCTGAGCGTTCCCGAGGCGCGGCTGGCGCGCACGGACGGCGGCATCGTCATCCAGAACCTGCGGCTGCAGCGCACGGGATCGGAGGCGGCCGGGTTCATCGAGGCCAACGGCACCCTTCCCACCAGCGGCCAGGCCGACCTGGTGGTGCGGATGGGCGGCATCCGCATGGCGGAGCTGCGCCAGCTGGTGCCCACCCTGCCGGAGCTGGCGGGGACGCTGGCGCTGGACGCGTCCATCACCGGCCCGGTGGAGGACCCCGCGCTGACGCTGGACGCCACCGTCGACAGCCTGGCCTTCGGCGGGCTGACCACCGACCGGCTGACCCTGCAGGGGCGCTACGCCGCGGGGGTGATGCGGGTGGACGCGGACGTGCTGATGGCCGGCCGCTCCATCCTGGACGCCGAGGCCTCGGTGCCGATGACGCTGACGCTGGGCGGGATGGTCCCCGGCTTCACCATGCGGCGCGACGACCCGCTCAGCGCGACCATCCGCGCGGACTCGCTCCCGCTGCAGCTGGTGGCCGCGGCGATGCCGACGGTGCTGGAGCAGGCGGA
>DASTNU010001038.1:0-7674 GCA_035720605.1 Longimicrobium sp.
GAGCTGTTTCCGGCCGCGTGGCTGGGTGGCCCTTACGGAAAGAAGTTCTCGCGCTGCCTGTCGCGAATGGAGGAGATGCTGGGCGAGCGGCGCGTGACAGCGGAGTGAGACCAGGCGCTTCCGTCCATCACACCCGCGCCACGCCGTCCGTGCCCAGGCGGCGGACGATCTCGCCCCTGAGGGTGGCGAAGTCCTCGTCGGAAAGGACCGGCTCCAGGCCGGCGGTGGGGAGCGCCTCGTCCAGCTCCACCCACGAGACGCATCCCTCGTAGCGCAGCGTGTCCGGCAGCGTCCGCGGCTCCGGCAGGCGGTACGCGCGGACGATCATCGCATGGACGAAGGGGCGGCCGCGGTAGTGGAAGCGGGCGTGCGCCGCCGGGGGCGACAGCGGGTGCATCCCCTGCAGCCGGTCCAGCGCCTCCTCGCTCTCGATGCGGTACACCTCGTCCACCACGGCGTAGACGCGAAAGGGCACGCCGCCGCGCGGGGGCAGGCCCACGGCATCCAGCAGGGGATGCAGGTGCCCGGCGAGATCCTCCGGGTTCTGGTGCCAGCCGGTGGGAAAGATCCAGAACTCGCGGTGCTCCACGCCAAAGTCGCCCTGGCGCTCGTGGATGCCGCCCTTGCGCACGAGCAGCACCACGGCCCCCGTCGCCAGCGCCTCGTCGACCACCGCCCATTCCTTGAGGGCGGAGCGGCTACTCTCCCGCATCGATCCGACGGAAGGGAAGGCCCGCCACGCGCGCGGCGGGGCCCTCCGCCGCGCCCACCCGCACCTCGCCGCCCGGCTCGATCTCGCGCCGCACGTACGCCATCGCCACCGTCTGCCCCAGCAGCGGCGAGAAGGCGGCGCCCGTCACCCGGCCCACCTCCCTGCCGGTCTCCGGATGGTGGAGCGGCGCGCGGGCGGCGGGGGCGGGCGCCTCTCCCAGCAGCAGGCCGCGCAGATGACGGTTCACGTGCCCGCGATGGGCGATGCGGACGATGACCTCCTGTCCCGTGTAGCATCCCTTGTGGAAGGAGATCGCCCGGTCCATCAGCCCGGCGGCCTCGTACGCCTCGGTGGGGATGGTCTCTTCGGTGAGCTCCGCGCCGTAGCGGGGGCGGCCCGCCTCCATCCGCAGCGTCTCCAGCGCGCCGAAGCCCACGGGGCGCGCGCCGGCTTCGCTCCCCTGCTCCGCCAGCGCCGTCCACAGCTCCCCCACCCGCTCCGCGGGGACGAAGACGTCGAATCCCTCCTCGCCCCCCGCCTCGCGGGTGGCGGCGACCAGCAGCCGCGCGCCGCTCCACTCCGGCTCCACGAACGCGTCTTCCGCCAGCGCCGGCACCTCCGCGCCCAGCACGCGCCCCAGCAGCTCGCGCGAGCGGGGGCCGTACACGCCGATCTCCGCCACCGCGTCCGTCGCGTCCGCCCAGCGGGCGAAGAGCGGCGGAACGAACTTCTTCAGGTGCTCGCGCGTGCCCTCCAGCGCCTCGCGCGCAAGGCCCACCAGCAGCTCGCCGTCCGCCCGGCGAAAGACGCGCACGTCGGCGACCATCCGCCCCCTGGCGGTGAGCATGGCCGCGTACACGCCGCGCCCCGGCTCCGCCTTCAGCAGGTCGTTGGTGACCAGCCCGTGCATCATCCGCACGGGATCCCTGCCCCACAGGCGCAGCCGCGCGCGGTCGGCGCGGTCCGCGAATCCCGCGGCCTGGCGCACGGCGCGGTACTCCGCCGCTCCGTCGCCGTAGTGGCGCGCCACCGCCGCGCCCGCCACCTCGCCGAAGACGGCGCCCGCCTGCTCCTGCAGCGGCCGCAGCGCGGAGTGCGCCGGGGACGCCGTCGTCGTTTCGCTCATCGAAGGAGTGCGTGAGTGCGTGAGTGCAAAAGGCCGCCCGCGGGCAGCGTGCCCGGAGCGGTCCTCTCGATTCGTGACTGCGCCCCTCAGCCTCCGGCGCCGCCCTGCCGGCAGAGGTCGCGAAGGCGCTCGTCGGCGCCCTCGAGCTCCGTCACCAGGCGGCGCACCTCGGCGGTGGAGGCGGCGTTGGGAAGGTTCACGTTGATCTCCTGCCCGTCGCCGCGCGGCAGGTAGACGAGCGTCACCTTCCACCCCTCCACGCCTGTGGCCTTTCGCGCCACCAGGTCCACGCTGTATTCCGTGCCGTTGCATTCCAGCCGGTTGGCCAGCCGGTGCTCCTTCCACGACGAGCTGCGGGATAGTGCCATGTGCTTCTTCGCTCCGACAACCGCGGGTCCGCATTCCACCCATCGACCCCGCGAAAGTAACGCATCTCGCGCGCTGCTGCCACCGTCGGAACGGCTCCGGCCTCAGACGGAGTCAGCAGAGCTCGGAATGATCAACTCCGTTCACTCCGTTGACTCCGTGTGAGGCTTTCTTTCGGTTGATTGAACGAGAGCGGGGCGGCCCCGGAAGAAGGGCCGCCCCGCCGTTGGATGCTCATCCGCCGTGGACGCTCAGTTGATCGCGGTGGAGAGCGTGGTCTGGTACTTGGTGTTGATGGCCTCGGCGAAGCGGCCCGCCAGCACGCGGTGCGCCTCGGTGGACGGGTGGATGCCGTCGAACGACATGAGCGACCCGAAGAAGTTGGGCGCCGCCGTGGGGCCGGTCACCGGGCACGAGTTCAGCACCGCCGTCTGGAATTGCCCGGGCGTGGCGGCGGTGGCCAGCAGCTGGCACTTGCGGATGCGCTGGAAGCGCCCGTCCGCGTCCGTCTCCGCCAGGAAGGGCGCCAGTACCGCGTTCGGGTCCACGTACACCCAGTCGTTCTGCTGCGCCGCCAGGCGAATGGCCTCGTTGAACGCCGTCACCCGCGCCGTGAGGGTGGTCCGCTCGCCCGCGTCCAGCAGGTACGCGCCGCCGAACGCCGCCGGGTCGCAGTTGATCTCCGGGACGTTCACGTCGCTCAGCACCCGGAACGACACCATGTTGGCCGCCAGCGGGTTGGGCTGGCCCAGCGACGTGATCGGCGAGCAGTTGTTGTTCACCAGTTTGCCGTTGAAGCGCCCCGTCGCGGGGTCGCGCGCCAGGAAGAAGTACGCCCCCGGCTGCAGCAGGGGCGACGCGCGCGACGCGTCCACCACCCCCACCAGCATGGCCCCCTGCGGGTTGGCGAAGTTGATGGAGTCCAGCAGCACGCCCAACTGCGTCTGGAAGGTGGCCAGCGGCGTCAGGTTGGGCGGCCCGCCCGCCACGACCGGTCCCAGGATGCCGCTGGTCGCCGCTTCCAGCGCGTCGTTGTTGCCGATCCACACCGAGACGAAGGTGGGGCGCGCCTCGATCATCGCCCGCACCTGCGTGCGCGGGCCGATGAGCAGGGTGTTGATGGAGGCCAGGCTTCCCGAGGGGAACCGGTACAGGTCCAGCAGGCGCTCGCCCGGCACCGCCAGGTTGTGCACCACGCGCGGGCTGTTGATCCGCACGCAGGTGTCCGCCGTGCCGATGCGCCCCGTGGCGCCCAGCGGCGCCGCGAACGGGCGCGGGCACCCGGGCCGCATGATGAGCGGCACCTCGAAGCCCGTCCCCGCGCGCTCCGCCAGCAGCACCGGGTACGCCCGGATCTGCAGCGAGTCGTTGATGCCGCCGGACTGCAGCCCGGCCGTGATGGAGTTGCCCAGCGCCACGTAGGTGGTGAACATCTCGCCGCCGTTGACGGGCGGGTCCACGCGGGTGAGCAGGTTGTCGCCGTCGCCCACGCAGCCGGCCATCAGCACCGTGGCCGCCAGCGCGGCGGTTCGCCGCGCGCCTCCCAGCGATCTCTTTGTCATGCCGTCGATCTCCTTGTGCATTTCCGATGAGTCGTCGTCGCGGGAGGGCTATCGCATCCCGCCGAAGCGGTACGCGAAGCTGAGGCTGAGGACCATCCCCTCCGACTCGTAGACGCCGGCGCGCGGCCCGTCCGGGAGCACCGCGCCCGCGCGGGGGGGCTGGTTGATGTACTGGAACCCGAGGTCGGTGGAGAACGCCTGGCCGAAGCGGTAGCCCAGCCCCAGCGTGTAGTAGTTGCGCTCCCCCTCCGGAAGCAGCGGCGTGGCGCGCGGCGTGGCGGCCTCGTTGTAGCGGAAGCCGGCGCGCAGCGTCAGCACCTCGGTGGCGTCGAAGCTCGCGGCGAAGCGGAAGGTGTCGGTGTCGTTGTAGCCCAGGTTCAGCGTGTCGGGGTCTTCTTCTTCGAACTCGATGGGGAACTGGTCGAAGCTGGACCAGTAGGTGCGCTGGTAGTCGAACATCAGCGCCAGCCGGTCGCCGAAGCGGTGCGCGATCCCCACCACCGCCTGCGCCGGGAACTCGATGGTGGTCGCCACCCCCTGGTCCTCCGGCAGCCCCGCCAGGATCAGCGCGTCCACGCCGGCCACGCCGGTGGGCACCTGCCGGAACCGGGCGTCGCCGTCCAGGTCCACCTCCGCCGCCTCCAGGTAGCGCGCGCCGATGCTGGTGTTCCCCAGCCGCAGCAGCCCGCCCACCTGCCAGGTAAGGCCGCTGCCGCTGCCGCTCAGCTCCACGTCGGCGATCTCGGTGTTCCCCAGCCCCAGCGGCGCCGGGCCGAACTGGCGGCGGTGCACCTCGATGCTCGCCCGCACGTAGTCCAGCCCCACGCCCACGGAAAAGACGCCGGGGACCACCTGGTACGCCACCGTGGGCTGGATGTAGAAGGCCCGCAGCGTGTTGTCGTAGCCGGTGAAGCGGCCCTCGAAGTTGGGCTCGCCGCAGTGCGGGTTCTCCACCTCGCACACCGGCCAGTCCAGCCCCAGGCCGTACGGCGCCAGCACCGCGATCCCCGCCGAGACCCGCGGGTTCACCCGGAAGTTCAGGTACCCCTGCGGCACCGGCACCACCTCCGCGTCGCGCTCGATGACGTCCGGGTTCTCGTCCGGCGCCATCCCCTCGTCGTAGTGAAAGGTGTTGCCGGCGCGGATCAGCGACACGCCCATGCTCACCACGCTGGGGGTGTGGGCCAGCCCCGCGGGGCTGAACCAGGCGGCCGAGCCGTCGTCGCAGGGCATGGCGATGCCGGCGCCCACGCGGCCGGCCATGCAGGCGCTCTGCTGGTCGATGTACGAGCCCTGGGCGTGCAGCGGCATGGCCGCCGCGGCGCAGGCGAGGGCGGCGCTGGCGCAGACCAGACTTCGTCTCATGCAGGTCTCCTTTACGGGTAGGTACGGTGTCGGGGCCGGTGCTGCCCGGAATGGTCGCGGAGATGGATGCGGACGCGCGCGGAACACCGCGCGCAACGGCGGACGATACTGCCCGCCCCCGCCGGCCGTCAAGCGGAAAACCCTTGCGGCATATGGAGAAACGACTGAGCGGCGCTCAGTCACTTTCCCCGCGAGATCACCCCCACCAGCAGGGTGCCCACGGCGTTCACCACGGCCACGGCGTTGGCCGCGATGAAGATGCGGTTGCGCAGCCGGATGCTGTACACCAGGAACAGCGTGCTGGCCACCGTCTGCATCGCGAAGAAGAGCGGGTCCACCTTCCCCGGCCCCTGCGTCAGCGCGCGCACGAAGGTGTAGGTGAGCGAGACGGCCAGCGTGGTGCACGCCACCCATCCCACCACCCGTACCCATCCCCGGTCCGACGCCCGCCGCCTGGGAGGCATTCCGCCCGCCGCCGAAAATTGCCGAGAAGGATGTTTCCCGAACCGTGCGGCATGATGCAGGGCGTGGGCCGCTGGAACCCAACGTGCGTGGGGTGCGTGAGCACGTGGGTGGCGGCCCGGCCGGGGCCGAAGGTCAATCGAGGCGGAGGGTGCGGATGGAACAGGTGCAGCTGGGGCGGATGGCGAGGCGGGTGGGGCGCATCGGCCTGGGGGGGATGCCGCTCTCCATCGTGGGGCGGCCGGACCGCGCGCAGGCAAAGGCCGTGATCCGGCGCGCCGTGGAGCTGGGCGTGAACCTGGTCGACACGGCCGACACCTACTCCCTGGGCGAAGCGGACGTGGGCCACAACGAGCGGCTGATCGCCGAGACGCTGGACGAGCTGGGCGTCCGCGACGAGGTGATCGTCGCGACCAAGGGGGGCCTGGTGCGCCCGGATGGCCGCTGGGAGCGGGACGGCCGCCCGGAGCGGCTGCGCGCCTCGTGCGAGCACAGCCTGCGGATGCTGGGCGCGGACCGCATCGACCTCTACCAGCTGCACGCGCCGGATCCGAAGGTGGCGTTCGGGGACAGCGTGGGGGAGCTGGCGCGGCTGTACGAGGAGGGAAAGGTGGCGGCGGTGGGGCTCAGCAACGTCTCGCTGATGCAGCTGCAGGCGGCGCTGGCCATCGTGCCCGTGACCTCGGTGCAGAACCTGTTCAACCCGTGGGACCGCTCGTCGGAGCTCACCGGCATCATCCGCTACTGCGACCAGAACTCCATCACCTTCCTGCCGTACTCGCCGGTGGGCGGACGGCGGCGCGTGGGGCTGCTGCGCGAGAGCGAGGACCTGCGCGGCATCGGTGCACGGCACGGCGGCGCCACGCCGGAGGAGCTGGTGCTGGCGTGGATCCTTTCCGTCTCGCCCTCGCTGGTCCCCATCCCCGGCGCCAAGCGCGTGGAAAGCATCGAGAGCAGCGTCCGCGCCGAGGCCCTGCACCTGGACGACCGCACCCGCCGCGAGCTGGAGGAGGCCTTCCGCGCGCTGCCGGAAGCGTAGTGCGAAAGTGCGTGAGTGCGTGAGTGCGTGAGTGCGTGAGTGCGTGAGTGCGTGAGTGCGTGAGTGCGTGAGTGCGTGAGTGCGTGAGTGCGTGAGTGCGTGAGTGGATACCCCTGAGCGCGTATGCGTCTCGCGCGATCTGGCAGGTTGCGCACGCGCAGGTGCGTGAGACGCCGCACACCGCCAGGGCGCCGAGTCCGCGCAGGCGGACTTTGCGAATTTCCAGCGGCGAATTCATTCGCTCTCGCAGGCTGACGGCACGATACCGGATCAGAACCGCGATCGGCACGATTCGCCCCCGCGGGCGGACGGCTTTCCGAAACACACGGGCGCCGGCGCACGTACACACGCGCCGCGGCTTGCGTTGGCGGCGCCCGCGCATGAACTTGCAAGCCACCCGCCTTCACCCCGCCCGGCGAACAACGGAGCAGCGACATGGGCCTCCTGGACTTCATCAAGACCGAGCTGATCGACATCATCGAGTGGCTGGACCCCACCGGCGACACGATGGTGCACCGCTTTCAGCGGCACGACAACGAGATCAAGAACGGCGCGCAGCTCATCGTGCGCCCCGGCCAGGCCGCCGTGTTCGTGGACCAGGGCCAGATCGCCGACGTCTTCGAGCCCGGCCGCTACGAGCTCAAGACGGAGAACCTGCCCATTCTTTCCACCATCCGCGGCTGGAAGTACGGCTTCAACTCGCCGTTCAAGGCCGAGGTCTACTTCGTGAGCACCAAGGTGTTCACGGACCTCAAGTGGGGCACCAAGAACCCCATCATGCTGCGCGACCCGGAGTTCGGGCCGGTGCGGCTGCGCGCCTTCGGCACCTACGCCGTCAAGGTGGGCGAGCCCGCCAAGTTCATCGCGCAGATCGTGGGCACCAACGGGGTGTTCACCACCGACGGCATCAGCGACCAGATCCGCAACTTCATCGTCAGCCGCTTCACCGAGGCGCTGGGCGAGGGCAAGATCCCGGCGCTGGACCTGGCCGCCAACTTCAGCGAGCTGGGCGCGGCCGTGAAGAACGTGATCGGGCCGGAGA
>DASTNU010001039.1:0-7721 GCA_035720605.1 Longimicrobium sp.
GCGCTGGACGCGGTCATCCGCGCCGAGCTGGGCACCGGCGGCGGGACCGTGCTGGACGTGGCGTGCGGCATCGGCACGCAGTCGCTGGGGTTGGCGGCGCTCGGATACGCCGTGACGGGGTCGGATATCTCCCCCGCCGCCGTGCGCCGGCTGCGCGACGAGGCGGCGCGGCGCGGGCTGGCGATCGACGCGAAGGTGGCGGACATGCGCGGTGCGTGGAATGCGCACCGGCGCGAGTTCGACGTGGTGCTCTGCGCCGACAACGCGCTGCCGCACCTGCTCACCGATGACGACGTCCTGGACGCGCTGCGCGGTTTTCTGCGCTGCACCGCGCCCGGCGGCGCCTGCCTGGTCACCCTTCGCGACTACGAAGCCACCCCCCTGCAGGAGGCCCGCGTGCACTCGCACGGCGTGCGCCAGGAGGACGGCGCGCGCTGGGTGGTGTTCCAGGTGTGGGACCCGCGCCCGCCGCTGTACCAGGTGAGCATGTACATGGTGGAGGACCGCGGCGACGCCGGCGTGGAGACCCGCGTGACGCGGGCGACGTACTACGCCCTCCCCGTCCCGCGGCTGATGGAGCTGATGCGCCGGGCCGGTTTTGCGGAGGTGCGGCGGATGGACGACGCGTTCTACCAGCCGCTCGTCGTGGGCCGCCGTCCCGGGCCCGCTGCTCGCGAGGACACCGTCCGATGATCCGCGACGACATCCACGAAGCCAACCGCCTGTCGTGGAACGCCGCCACGCAGGCGCACAACAGCCACAAGGCGGACCAGGCCGCGTTCTTCCGCGCCGGCGGCAGCACCGTCTATCCCGAAGAGCTGGAGCTGCTGGGGGAGCTGGCCGGCCGGACGCTGGTGCACCTGCAGTGCAACGCCGGGCAGGACACGCTCAGCCTGGCGCGGCTGGGAGCGCTCGCCACCGGCGTGGACATCAGCGACCAGGCGATCGGGTTCGCGCGGCGGCTGGCGGAGGAAGCGGGGATCCCGGCGCGGTTCGAGCGGGCGGACGTGTACGGGTGGATGGCGGACGCCGCGCGCGAGGGCCGGCGCTTCGACCTCGCCTTCTCGTCCTACGGCGCCGTGGCGTGGATGTCGGACCTGGACGCGTGGGCGCGGGGGATCGCCGGGATCCTGGCGCCTGGCGGCCGCTTCGTGCTGGTGGAGTTCCACCCCGCCGCCACCATGCGCGACGAGGAGATGCGCATCGCCTACCCCTACTCCGGCGGCGGCGAGCCGATCCGCACGGACACGGGCATCGGCGATTACGTCGCGGACTCGCCCGCCGGGCTGGCGCCCTCCGGCTTCGTGGAGGGCGTGCGGGACTTCCGCAACCCGCACCCGTGCTTCGACTTCCAGTGGGGCGTGGCGGAGGTGGCGCAGGCGCTCATCGACGCCGGGCTGCGCATCCGCCGGCTGCGCGAGTGGCCGTACTCCAACGGCTGGGCCATGTACCGCGGGATGCGCGAGGAGCCCGGACGCCGCTTTCGCCCGCCGGCCGGGGTTCCCGACCTGCCGCTGATGTACGGCATCGCCGCGGAAAAGGAAGGTTGATCTCGCCCCGGTACAGGGACCACGCTGAGCCCACCTGTGTCACGTTCGGGGCGGGAACCAACGGACGGAAGAGGGTAACAAGGCAACTGTGCAAGTTGATGCGGATCGGCGAACCGGGCGCCCGGCGCGCGAAACGTAACGGAATATCGGGAACCAAGATGCACGTTTACCTGCGGGAAGAGCCGGTGGACCTGGAGATGCGCGAGGTGGAGGCCGAGGGCCTGCTGTCCGACGATGCCACGCTCATCCCCGTCGCCTTTTACGCGGACGGCAACGCGACCCCGTCGTTCCGCGCGTTCCTGCCGCCGGAGACCATGGTCATCCTGCACCAGGTCATCCGCGGCCCGGTGCGGCTGGGGCTGATGGCGGAGGAGCCGGAGGACCCGGCGCAGGAGATCCAGGCGATGGTGGGGCTCACCATCCCGGTGGAGGCGCTGCCTCCCGGCATGGTGTCGGAGGCGGAGGAGGGCGAGGAGCCGGCGGAGCCGTGGCAGGCCGGCGGCCGCTCCGACGCGTGGCGCGGCGACGAGGCGGACGACGACGATGACCGCCCCCGCACGGTGATGCTGGCGTTCGCGCCGCTGGTGCGCATTGCGCGCCGCCACCCGCACGACTTTGCCGAGGAGCTGGCGGACCTGCTGGAAAGCGCCCTGGCCGGCGCCACCAAGCCCTCGCTGGAAGCGCGCGTGGAGCGAATGCTGGGGCTCTGAGGAGTGCGTGAGTGCGTGAGTGCGTGAGTAGAAGAGGGGTGAAACGAAGCCCGCTTCCCGGTTCGGAGGCGGGCTTTTTCGTGCGCGGCGCTGCAGCACGGTGCCCGTGCTCGCGCCGGCCGTTGATGCTCATCGAGGTTCTGATGCCCGGACGTCTAGATGCCTGGAACGCCGCACACTCGCGGGCCGCCGAGCCGCGCAGGCGGACTTCGTGAAGTTGTAGCCGCGAATTCTTTCGCTCCGACGGGGGAGCTCGGCGATTGTCCGTTTCAGATTCGCATCGCCCCTGCTGCGACGCCCTGGCAGGGCACTAAGAGTCAATACACGTCGTTCACGCCGGTTCCGGCCTTCCGGGTCGATTTCGTCCAAATCCGACCTTGTTAATACGTTAAGCCTGTGGTACTGCGAATACCTGGGGTCGTGGAATCAACCTTTTCGGACACAGTTGGAATCAAACGTGCTGCGGTAGCAACCATCCGGCATTTCCCCTCAGCCACAGCCGCCATGCTCGCCGTCTACGTTCCCGAGTCTCGCTTTCGCGAGCGCGTCCGCCGCGCGGTGCCGTCCAGCAGCGGCCACATGCAGGAGCAGTGGGATCGGTTCGAGCAGGCCGCGGAGGCGGCCGAGTGCTCCGTGGCCGTCATCCCCTGGCTGGGCAGCGAGGAGATGGACCAGCTGCGGGCGTTCAAGGCGCGCAACCCGCTGCACCCGCTGGTGCTGGTGACCCGCGGCGACATGCAGAACGCCCGCCAGCTGAAGGCGGTGCAGGTGGAAGAGGTGATCTGGATGGAGGAGATGGACCGCGATCTCCCCGACGCCGTGTCGCGCACCTGCACGCTGAGCCACCAGCGCACCTTCTGCGTGGCCATGCGCGACGCCGACTACCTGCCCGGGTGCCTGGGTCCCGCGCTGGCGCACGCCTGCACCGCCGAGCCCCCGCTGCGCACCGTGCAGAAGCTGGCCGCCGTGGCCGGGTGCGACCGGCGCACGCTCTGGCAGCACTGGAAGGGCGTGGCGGACGAATCGGACCTGCGCCTGCAGGACGTGCTGCATTGGTTCCTGCTGCTGCGCGCCGCCACCCTAAAGACCCCCGGCCGCTCCTGGGCCACGGTGGCGGGCGAGCTGGGGCTGCACCCGCAGACGCTGGGGCGCATCTCGCAGCAGCTCTCCGGCCTCACCCTGCGCGAGGTGGCCGGGCCGCGGCAGAGCGAGCTGGTGGAGCGCTTCGAGCGCGACGTGCTGGGGCTGCTGCTGCGCACCCCCTTCCGACAAACTGGGTAGCGATCAGACAAAGTTCGATTGAAGCGGGAAATCCGGAATTCCATATTACTGCCGTTCGCACGACGCGAGCGGCTTTCTTGTTCGGCAACAACAACTTACGAGGTACAGATGTTCCGCACCCGCAACATCGCTTCGGCGGTTCTGGCCTGCGTGGCCATCGCCGGGCTGGGTGCCTGCGACGACACCACGCAGGCACCGTTCGAGACCACGACCGGGGGCGTCTCGGCCCAGAGCACGGCCAGCTCCGCCGGTCCGCGCGTGGCGCAGCTGGTGGCGCTGGCGATCCGCGAGCCTTCGGCCCGCGGCATCTTCTACCGCGCCAGCGGCAACTCGCCCGTCAAGGAGGGCAAGCTGTTCCTGAGCGGCTTCCTGGGCGGCGAGGGCACCCCCCTGCTGCAGGCCATGGCCCGCGCCGGCGGCATCCCGGTGTCCGAGGTGCAGGCGCTGGTGGCCGAGCTGGGCCCCGTGGAGATCTACGTTCCCGTCGCCGAGCACCGCGCCGCGTGGACGGGGGGCAGCAACGTGCAGGTGGCGTTCACCGCGCACGACCGCGCCCAGCCGTACGGCTTTGACCTGAACGGCGGCGCGGTCGAGCTGTCGGTGAAGGAGGCGCCCGCCATCCCGACGGTGGTGATCACCTACGCGGAGAGCTTCACCGCGCAGGGCAAGGCGTACGACGCCGACCTCGCGCCGGCCGGCGGCAGCAACGCGCTCGCGCCCCGCTTCGCCACGCTGACGGTTCCCTACACCGGCGTGTGGGTGGACTCCATCTCCACCAACAGCACCTACGAGAGCTGGGCGTCCGGGAGCCCCGAGTTCGAGCTGTACGTGCAGAACGCGCAGACCCGCGCCAACGTGGCCTGCTCGGGCGAGTCCAGCATCGAGCCGTACAAGTTCAACATGGACAACACCTTCTACCCGCACCCGGTGCTGCTGGCCGCCGACTTCGAGCTGCCGCAGGGCGCGCCCATGCTGATCGCCATGTACGAGGACGACGACACCCGCTGCAAGATCGTCCAGAACAAGGACTACGTGAAGCTGGCGACGGACGCCTTTACCAACGCCGGTGCCGCCTACAAGGCGCTCACCAGCAAGGAGTGGGTGAACGGCCAGTGGATCATGCAGCTGCACACCGCGGTGGTGAACGTCATCGACATCATCCAGGGCAACGACGAGTTCGTGGGTGTGTCGACCACCAGCACCAACATCGACGCCACGCCGCGCCGCTACACGCTGCGCAACGACCTGATGAACGCCACCGGCACCATCCGGCTGCAGTGGCGCACCGACACCGGCTACTGAGCCGCGCCTGACCGGATCGGGAAGACACGGCCGCAGCGGACGAAGCGCCGCGGGGGATCACTCCCCGCGGCGCTTCGCCGTCGTAGCCGCCAACCGCATTCCGTCAGTGCGGCGCGGGTGCCACCGTGGCGGCGGCCGCCTCCGCGCCGTGCACGGGAAGGAAGTAGAAGGCGATCCCCAGGATGATGTAGACGGCCAGCAGCTGCACGCCCTCCATCCAGTGGCTCTCCCCGTCCTGCGCGCAGAACGCCATGATCCCCACGCACAGCCCCACCGCCAGCACCTCGAACGGGGTGAAGATCAGGTCCATGGGGCGCGGGGCGATGAAGTAGCTCAGGAACAGCAGCAGCGGCGCCACGAACAGCGCCACCTGGATGGACGAGCCCACCGCGATGTTGATCGCCGCGTCCATCTTGTTCTTGGCCGCCATGATGATGGCCGTGCTGTGCTCCGCCGCGTTGCCGATGATGGCCACGACGATCACGCCCACGAACACCTCGCTCCACCCCAGCCGCTCCGCCGTGGCCTCCGCGGCGCCCACCAGGAACTCCGCCATGATGGCCACGCCGACGGTGGCCAGCACCAGCATGCCGATGCTGCGGCCCAGCGGCGCTTGGTCCTCGTACGCGCCCTCCGGCTCACCCTCGCCGGCGTCGCCCATGTACAGGTGCTTGTGCGTGCGCAGGGTGAAGATGAGGCTGAGCACGTAGGTCACCATCAGGACGACGGCGATCTCCAGGCTCAGGTTGCGCTCCGTCGCCACCGCGGCCGCGGTGGTGCCCGCGAACATGTGGAAGACGGCGGGCACCACCAGCCCCACCGCGCTCAGCACCAGCAGGGTGGACCCCAGCCCCGCGGCGGTGCGGTTGAAGCGCTGCGTCTCGTACTTCAGGCCGCCCACCAGCGCGCTCAGCCCGAACACCAGCAGCACGTTGCCGATGATGGAGCCGGTGATGGACGCCTTCACCAGGTCGAAGAGCCCCGCCCGCAGCGCCACGATGGCGATGATGAGCTCCGCCGCGTTGCCGAAGGTGGCGTTCAGCAGCCCGCCCAGCCCCTGGCCCACGTGCTCGGCGATCTCCTCCGTGGCGTGCCCCATCATCCCCGCCAGCGGGATGATCCCCAGGCAGGCGACCACGAAGATCCAGATGGCGGGCGAGTGGAACACCCACTCCATCAGCATGGCCACCGGCACGAACACCAGCAGCGCGTTCAGCAGGTTGCCGGCCGAGAGCAGGGGGCGCTGCTTCGCGGCGGTCGGGGTCGTCGCCAAGGGATCGAGCTCCGTTGCGGTTGCGGAAAGGGCAGGAGTGGCCAGCGCGTCAGACTACCGCCCGCCCCGCGCCCGCGCAACGGGACCGGGTGAGGTGCATGCGATCCGGAAGGAAAGCAGAGGCAGACCGTCCCGTGCAACCCGTCCCCCGGTAACCTCGCGGCCGCGCAGGCGATTCCCCGCTTCCGCCCCCTGCCTCCCACATGTGACTCCGTAACAGATGCATCGTCAGGGGATCGAACGGGTGCGGCGCGGCCGCCCCGGAACACCGCTCCCGACAAAGGCACACCCGCCGCGAGGCGGGGCCGCAAAGCCAGGAGTCTCCCCGCGGGGGAGATCGTCCGGCTGCCGAAGGCCAGGTTTTCCAGGGGGCGCAGCGCCGGATCCCACCGGCAAAGCTATGTCCGCTACATGGAGTGCAGGGAAATGAAGATCAAGAAGCATGGCAGGGTGCTCCTTCCGCTGCTGGCGGCGCTGGCGATGGGCGCCTGTGACGGCGGCACGGGCGGCAACGGCGACGCGCGGGTGTCCATCCGCCTGACCGACGCCCCGGGCGACCTGGACGAGGCGTGGGTGCGCATCGACCGCATCTACCTCAAGGGCGGCCCCGCGGACAGCGTGCAGGGCGGCGGCAGCGTGGACCTGCTGACCAGCCAGACCGACTGGGTGAACCTGCTCACCCTGTCCGGCGGGCGCACGGCGGAGCTGGTGAACGGCGCCGTGGTGCCGGCGGGGCGCTACAGCGAGCTGCGCTTCGTGGTGTGCGAGGCGTACGTGGTGACGAACGAGGGCGAGGTGTACGCCACCAGCCAGGCCGATCTCCCCGCCGGCGTCACGGCGGACGGGACGCTGCAGGTGCCCTCCGGCTGCTCCAGCGGGCTGAAGGTCAAGTTCCCCAGCGACGCGCCGGTGGAGCTGGAGAGCGAGTCGACCATCCTGACCGTCGACTTCGACGTGAGCCAGAGCTTCGGGCACCAGGCCGGCAACAGCGGCCGCTGGGTGATGCACCCGGTGATCCACGCCACGGCGGTGGGCTTCGCGGGCGGGATCGCGGGGACGGTGGCGGTGGCGCAGGGCGTCACGCTCCCCACCTGCGGCGGCTCGGCGGTGGCGGTGACGGCGTTCGTGCCGCAGGCCGTGGCGGGGACCGAGACCTTCACCAGCGCGGTGGGGGCGGACGGGCGGTACCGCATCACCGTGGCGCCGGGCACCTACACCATGGGCTATGCGCCGGCGCTCAGCTTTGCCAACGGCGACTCGCTGATGGTGACCGCGGCCCCCAGCGCCGCCTCGGCGACGGTGGCTTCCGGCGGCACGGTGACGGTGGACTACAGCATCAGCGCCGCCACCTGCAAGGTCAAGGCGCCCTGACGTTCGACGGCTGACGGTGGATGACGAACGGCCGGCCTCGGGATCGAGGCCGGCCGTTCTCGTTTGTCTGGCTTCCACGGCTTGGGCCTCACACGGAGTCAGCGGAGGCAACGGAGTTTGTCCGAGCCGATTCCGCAGGCCCTGGTCCCCTGGACGGATTCGCCATGGAGGTAGAAAGAACTCCGCTGACTCCGTTGACTCCGCGTGAGGCCTTCTTTTCTCAGCCGCCGATCC
>DASTNU010001040.1:0-4000 GCA_035720605.1 Longimicrobium sp.
TCAGCTCTGGCGACGGTCGATGTAGCTTCGGAAGGAGGAAATCATGCCGAGCTATGATAATTGTAATGGCTGCGGGAAATACCCCTGCGAATGCGTTGTGGATGACTCAGGCCCTGATTACTCGGCGCCCTTGAAATCAAAGGTGTTCGTGGCTGAGACGCTGGATCAGGCAATGGCCCAAGCCGCCGAGTTCAAGCAGAGAGTTGCCGAAGTCGAACGGGAGCATGTCATGGATGTCATCCACAAGACCGTAACGGGTGAAGGAAAAACAAGAGAAAAAGCCAGCGATTCTGCTCGAGCGAGACTCCCTTTCAATGCGTTCAATGTTGGAGCTGCCGAACTGCTCCGGGAGGGACAGAGTGGAGTTCTCGAGGTTACGGGCTTTTCGAGGAGAGCCGCTCGGAAGCGATGGTCGAACAATGGGCCGAGCGAAGCGAAGCTCGATGGCCTCAGGTGCATAAAGCGCCCGGGAGGCTTCCTGTGGTTCAGTCGGACGGAGGGCACATGGGAGGCCCGGTGGTCGACGCCTTGTAGGGTATGTATTTCTTACGTTACGCCGGCAGAAGTCACGATTTGGTATCGATGATAACGGGGGCAAGAAAGCAAAGAGGGTGCACCGCGCTGAACAACTTGATGTACTCTCGAATTACGCGTCCTGGTTAGCATCCATCCCCTGGTCTCCCTGCATTCGACAGTTGAGCCCGGACTTCATCCAGGAGAACCTGGGCTAGGGAAGCGTCACGGAGATGCGCCGTCAGTCCTGCATAACGTCCAGCCCCGCATGCATCCCTTTTCCTCGCTGCGCCACATGTTCGCCACCCCCAAGCCGGTCATCGGGATGATCCACGTGGGCGCGCTCCCCGGAACGCCAGCGAGCTGCTCCACGCTGCGCGAGCTGGAGGACCAGGCCGTGGCGGAGTGCGCCATCTACCGCGCGGCGGGCGTGCACGGGGTGATGCTGGAGAACATGCACGACGTCCCGTACCTGCGCGGCGGCGTGGGCCCGGAGATCACTGCGGCGATGACGGTGCTGGCGATGGCCGTCACGGCCGCGAGCGGCCTGCCGTGCGGCATCCAGATCCTGGCGGGCGCCAACCACGAGGCGCTCGCGGTCGCCCACGCCGCGGGGCTGGACTTCGTGCGGGTGGAGGGGTTCGCGTTCGCGCACGTGGCGGACGAGGGGATCATCGAGTCGTCGGCCGCGTCGCTGCTGCGCTTTCGCCGGCACATCGGCGCCGAGCGCGTACAGGTGTGGGCGGACGTGAAGAAGAAGCACGCGTCGCACGCGCTCACCGCCGACGTGGGGATCGGCGAGGCGGCCGCGGCGACGGAGTTCATGCGCGCGGACGCGGTGATCGTCACCGGCTCGGCGACGGGCGAGTGCCCGACCGAGGCCGACGTCGCCGAGGTGCGCGGCCGCTGCGGGCTGCCGCTCTACCTGGGCTCCGGCATCACGCCGGAGAACCTGCCGCGCTACTTCGCGAGCGCGGACGGGTTCATCGTCGGGTCCGCGTTCAAGGCGGCCGGCCGGTGGGACGGAGGACTGGACGCGGGCCGCGTGGAGCGGTTCATGGCCGCCTGCGCCCGGTGTCTCTGATCGGCCGAACCATTCGTGAGCGGGCATGTCGCGAACCCATCGGCAGCTTCCGGTCGCCATCTTCGTCGACGTCGACGGGACCCTCGCGAGCCGCTACCGCCAGGGCAGGCGTGAGCTGCGGCCATCCGCCCGCGAAGCGCTCGCGATGCTTTCCGAGGCCGCGCCGGTGTTCCTCTGGTCGGCCGTCGGGGCGGAGAACGGCGAGCGTCTGCTCAAGGAGTTCCCCGAGCTGCGACGCCACGTGAAGGGCTGCTACGGCAAGGGGGATTTTCCGCTCGACAGGGTCGATTGCGCGTACGCGATCGATGACGAAGCCCGCGACGACCCGGTACTGGCCTGCCACCGCGTCGGACTCTGCGAGACGTACCAGGGCGGCGATGGCGAGGATGACCTCCTTCGGATCGTCTCCATGGTGGTCGCCGAGATCCGGGGCGACCCGGCCGGCGGCCACGATTGACCCAATGACGTCATCCGAATTTACGTCGTCCGATGGGTGGCTGTTCTTCGCGCTCATTCCCGCGCTGGAGAAAGAAGCCTTCGACCTGCGGGGGGTGATCGCGGCCGCGGACGGGATGAATCACGCGATCCCGATGGTCGATGAGCTGAACGGCGCGATGAACCGGTTCGTCGCCGCGGGACTGCTGAGCGGTACCGGCGGGCTGCCCAGGCCCACGGATGCGGCCAGGGCGCTGCTCGCCGGGACGTACACCTGGACCGGTTCGATCCATGAGCTGTTTCGACCGCTCGCGGACGAGCTGAACCGGCGGTTCTCGCTCGAGCCCGTGAACGACCGCGTCTATTTTGACGATGCGGCCGTCAAGGTGGCATATGAGGAATACAGGCGCTCCTGACGCACGGCGACGGCCGGGCTCGCCACCTTCCGAGTCCTGACATGGTGGTGATGATCAACGGCTCCTTCGGGGTGGGGAAGACGACCGTCGCGAGGCTGCTGCGCGATGCGCTTCCGGGGAGCGTGATCTACGATCCGGAGTGGGCGGGATTCGTCCTGCAGCGGCTGCCGGGGCGCGGCCGCAGGAGTCCGGCGTCCGGCGACTTCCAGCACATGCGGGCGTGGCGGCGGTCCGCCGTGGCGGGGGTGAGGCTGTTCCGCGCGTTCGCTCGCGGCGCGGTGATCGTGCCGATGGCGTTCACCGATCGCGCGTACTTCGACGAGGTGACCGGGGGCATCCGGCGGTTCGAGCCGGACCTGCGGATCTTCCTCCTGCGGGCGAGCGAGAAGACGGTGCAGCAGCGGCTGGCGGGGCGGGGGACGCCGATCGACGGCCCCGGCGCGGAATGGATCGCGCGGCGCGTCAGGGAGTGCGTCGAGGCCCACCGCGATCCACACTTCGGCGAGCCGGTGGATACGGAAGCGCGCACCGCGAGCGAAGTGGCCGGCGAGATCCTCCGCAGGCTGGAGCTAACCCGCGGCAGGCCCACCTGAGGAGCCGTTACACGGCGCGCCGTCCCGCAGTGCTCGTCCAGGGGCAAGCTGCTCAACCAGCGGTTCCCGCAGTCCGCTCCACCTCCCGCCACTGATCTTCCAGTCTGAGCGCGTGTACCCACCGCGCCACGTATTCGCGATCCAGATCGATCGTGCGGGTTGCAAGCACCCTGGGTGGCGCGCAGCGCGCCGTGGCAGGAGCTGGCGAAGGAGCCGGTCAGCATGTACGGAATGCCAGCCTGCTCCAGAGCCGCGAGAACACGGCTGAAGATGTCGGACGGGGTCACCGCAGCGGAGGGGGCCAGGGCGCGGAGCCGAACGCGTACCGGAGCGTCGCGAAGGCCTGGATCAAACGCCGGCACCCGGCAATCCCACCCGCGTGGCGATCCACCAGGTGGTGCCGCCGGCGTCCTTCACGCCCCCGCGCCTGTCCTCGTCGTCCTTCTGCACCGGCTCCTGCACCGACTCGGCGCCCGCGGCGAGGGCGCGGCGGTAGCTGTCGCTCACGTCGGCCACGTACACGTGCACGTGCGACGAGAGCGGGGGCCACCCCTCCGCCCCGTCCGCCAGCATGACCACCGTGTCGTCGATGCGCACCTCGGCGTGCATCACCTTGCCGTCGTCCGCGGGAAAGCGGCGCAGCTCCACCGCGCCGAAGACCTGCGCCAGGAAGTCGATCGTCCTCGCGGCGCCGTCGACGATCAGGTAGGGCGAGACGGTGGTGTAGCCCGCGGGCTTGTGGGTCGCGTCCATGTCTGCTCCGGGACGGGGTGGATGGGCGGCGTCAGAGCCAGCCCAGCATGCGCGAGTGGATGAATCCCCAGATCACCATCACCATCAGGAACGCGACGACCACGAACCAGCCGAACGGCCAGTCGCTGGGCGGGAACAGCCGCGCGAAGTTCATCCCGTAGATGCCGGCCACGAAGTTGGGGACCATGATGATGACGGTCACCGCC
>DASTNU010001041.1:0-5579 GCA_035720605.1 Longimicrobium sp.
CCATCACGATCTGCCGGATGCGGGGCCAGTCCTCGTCGGCGATCCCGCGCAGGACGTCCAGCTCCGCCTTCTGCACGTCGACCTTCAGCAGGTCGATGCGCTCCACCCCTTCCTCGCGGATCACCGCCGAGAGCGGACGCAGGCGGCACTCCATCGCCACCGGCCGGAAGCGCTCGTCCAGCAGCTCCTCCGCGTGCTCCATCAGCGCGTCCATCCCCTCCACGCCCTCGTCGCGCTGGCGGTCCATCATCACCCGCAGCACCTCGCGCTCCTCCTCCGCGTCCGCGTGAAAGGAGGACATCCCGGGGGTGTTGGGATAGAAGGTGAATGGCGCGGTGCGCTCCGCCTCGGCGATGCCGAAGGGAAAGGCGCGCGCCGCGGCGCCGTTGAGCGCAAGGTTGGCGCGCAGCCGCCGGTAGAGCGGGGGCGCCGGCTCGAAGGTGTAGATGCGCGCGCCCGGGGCGTGACGGTGGGCGAAGAGGGTGAAGGTGCCGATGTTGCCGCCCACGTCGAAGACGCAGTCGCCGGGCTCGAGGGTGATCCCGTGGCGCAGGTAGATGCGCCGCTCGAACAGGTCCTCGTAGAAGTGCTCCGCCTCCACCCGGCTCTGGGGCACCACCACCATCCCGTTGGGCAGGCGAAGGAGCGCCTCGGCGGGGAAGGCGGCCGCCTCGGCGGGAAGGGCGGGGGTGGAGACGGAGCCCGGCTCACCCATCGGAGCCCCGCTGGAGCCGGCGCGAAGGGGTGGAAGCCGTCGTCGCGGAGCTCGTCGAGCACGCCGCGGTCATAGGGAATTCATCGTACATCGTCGTTAAATGAGTGATTCGGGATGCGATGCAAGGGCTGGCAAGGCTGGCTGGGCGCGCAGGTGCGCACCCCGGGGCGTCGATCGCCCGGGTCTCCATGCATGCCGAACAGGCCAAACAAAGGGAGATTTTCGCGCCGAGGGGCCGCGCCGGGCAGATTCCGTCCGGCGCATCGCCCGCACTCGTGCGATACGGTGTCGATGGAAGCCATGATCTCAGAGTAAGCTCATTCATCCGCGATGGCAATCCCTCGGAGTCTTTTCCGCCCGGATGGTGATTCACGACAAAACCAGGAGAAAAGAGTGATCCGGTGGGAAGTGTGTGACGCTGACGTGCCCGCGCCGGACGACCGTGATCCTCGGCCATGGAGAATGCGGGAGAGTTGTGGTGGTTGACGGCTCATAAGGAGTGTGCTAGCGTGCGTCCGGAGCGCGGGAGACTGTGCGGCCCGCGCTCGCGGCCAACCCTGCACGCAGCCGGTGATCCCTCATGGTGGATACGAGCGCCCGACCGCAGCCTCTCGTCCATGACGCGTATCCGCTTACCCCGTTGCAGCAGGGGATGCTGTTCCAGTCGCTGCTCGCGCCGGGGGTCAACGTGGAGCAGGTGGTCTGCCGCCTGGCCGAGCCGGTGGATGCGGAGCGGCTGGCGCGGGCGTGGTCGAGGGTGGCACGGCGGCACGACGTCCTGCGTACGCGCTTTCGCTGGGCGGACGTGCCCGAGCCCGTGCAGGAGGTGGTCGGCGAGGCGCCGCTGGAGATCGCCCGCCACGACTGGAGCGGCCTGGTGCCCGCCGCGTGGACGGCGCGGCTGGACGAGTGGCTGGCGCAGGACCGCGCCCGCGGCTTTTCCCTGGGCCGGGCGCCGGCCGCGCGGCTCGCGCTCTTTGCGCTGGCGCCGGGCGACCACGCGCTGGTGTGGAGCTTTCACCACCTCCTGCTGGACGGGCGCTCCGTGGGCCACGTGCTGCGCGAGGTGTTCGCGCTGTACGACGCCGCCGGCGACGACGGGGTGGAGCTGCCGGAGCGGCGCCCGTTCCGGGAGCACGTGGCCTGGCTGCACGCGCGCGACGGCGCCGGCGACCGGGCGTACTGGGCCGGCGTCCTGGCCGGGGTGGAGGCGCCGCCGCCGCTGCGGGTGGGGCGCGCCTCGCCGCGCGACCCGGCCGTGGAGCCGCCGTCCGGCGAGCGCGAGCTCGCGCTTGCGGAGAGCGCCACCGCCGCGCTGCGCGCCTTCGAGGCGGAGCAGGGGGTGTGGCTGAACTCGCTGGTGCAGGGGGCGTGGGCCCTGCTCCTGGGGCGCTACACCGGCGCCGCCGAGGCGGTGTTCGGCGTCGTGCGCAGCGGGCGGGGAACGGGGGTGCCGGGGGCGGAGGGGATGGTGGGGCTGCTGATCAACACCGTCCCGGTGCGCGTGCCGCTTCCCGCCAGGGCGAGGGTGATCGACTGGCTGGAGGAGATCGGCGAGCGCAGCGCCGCCGTGCTTCCCCACGAGCACGCCGCCGCGGCGGACATCCGGCGGTGGAGCGGCCTTCCGCCCGGCGCCGAGCTCTTCGACACCGTGCTGAACTTTCAGCCGCAGCCCTTCGACGCGCCGCTGCGCGCTCTGGGCGGGCCGTGGCTGGGGCGGAGCTTTCGCGTCCGCCGCCAGCCGGGCCTTCCGCTGGCGGTGGAAGTCGCGGCCGGGGAGCGGCTGATGGTGCGGATCCAGTACGACGCCGGGCTCTTCGATGCCGGGGCGGTGGACCGGATGCTGGGCCACTTCGCGCACCTGCTCGGCGCCATCATCGCGGGGCCCGACGCCCCGCTGGGGCGCCGGGCGCTCGCGGGGCCCGCGGAGCGCGCGGCGCTGGTCGCGGCGGGGCGGGGCGGCCGCGCGTCCGGCGTGCAGGCGCCGGCGCACCGTCGCTTCGAGCGGCGCGCGGCGGAGCGGCCGGACGCGCCCGCGGTCGCCTGGGGTGACGCGGCGCTCTCGTACGGGGAGCTGAACGCGCGCGCCAACCGGCTGGCGCACCGGCTGCGCGCGCTGGGGGTGGGGCCGGAGACGCGGGTGGGGATCGCCCTGGAGCGCTCGCCGGAGCTGGTGGCCGCCGCCCTGGCCGTGCTCAAGGCCGGCGGCGCCTACCTCCCGCTGGACCCGGCGTATCCCCCCGAGCGCATCGCCTGGATGCTGGAGGACGCGGACGCCGCGGTGCTGGTGACGGAGGCGAGCCTCCTCGGCCGCCTTCCCCCCTGCCGCCTCACCGCCCTCTGCCTGGACCGCGACGCGGACGCGATCGCCCGCGAGCCCGCCGATGATCCGGCGGGAGGGGCGCCGCCGGAAGCGCTCGCCTACGTCATCTACACCTCCGGCTCCACCGGCAGGCCCAAGGGGGTGTGCGTCACGCACGCCTGCCTGGCGGATTTCCTGGCCGCCGCGGAGGCCGAGCTGGCGATGGGTCCCGCGGACGTGACCGCCGCGCTCGCCTCCTTCGCCTTCGACGTGTGGGTGCTGGAGGTCCTGCTTCCCCTGGTCACCGGGGGCGCGACGCGCCTGGTGCGGCAGGAGGACGTGGTGGACCCCGAGGCGGGGGTGCGCGAGCTGGAGGGGGTGACCACGCTGTACGCCGTCCCCACCCTCCTGCGCCAGGTGGTGGAGCGGGTGCGCGAGTCGCGCCGGGCTACGCTCCCGGCGATGCGGCGGGTGGTGGGGGGCGGCGACGTGGTGGGGGCCGCGCTGCTGCGCGACCTGCGCCGGGTCTTTCCGCGGGCGGCCCTCCGCGTCTTCTACGGCCCCACCGAGGCCACGGTGAGCGTGTCCTCGCACGCCGCCGCCGACGCGGCGGAGGAAAGGAACCTGATCGGCCGGCCCCTGCGCGGGGTGGAGCTGCACGTCTGCGACGCGGCCGGAGAGCCCGCGCCGGCGGGGGTCGCCGGGCACCTGCTCATCGGAGGGCGCACGGTGGCCCGCGGGTACCTGGGGCGCCCGGGGCTGACGGCGGAGCACTTCGTCCCCGACCCGTTCGCCGGCGAGCCCGGGGCGCGCCTGTACCGTTCCGGCGACCGGGCGCGGCGGCTGCCCTCCGGCGAGCTGGAGTTCCTGGGCCGCCTGGACCAGCAGGTGAAGGTGCGCGGGGTGCGGATCGACCCGGGGGAGATCGAGTGCGTGCTGCTGGAGCACCCGGCCGTCGCGCGCGCGGTGGTCACCGCCCGGCCCGACGCCGCGGCGGGGGTGCGGCTGGCGGCGTACGTGGAGCCGCGGGCAGGGGCACGCCCCGGAGCGGCGGAGCTGCGGCTGCACCTGCGCCGGCGGCTCGCGGAGGCCGCCGTCCCCGCCGCGCTCGTGGTGCTGGACCGGCTGCCGCTCACGCCGAGCGGCAAGGTGGACCGGCAGGGCCTCCCCGCCTCCGGGAGCGGGGAGGAGGGTCCGTACGTGGCGCCGCGCACCGCCACCGAGCGCGCCCTGGCCGCGGTGTGGGCGGAGGTGCTGGGGGTGGAGCGGGTCGGCGCCGCGGACGGGTTCATCGCGCTGGGCGGCGATTCCCTGCGCGCGATGCAGGCGATGGCGCGCATTCAGCGCGAGCTGGCGTGCGAGCTGGGGATGCGGGTCCTGATGGAGCGATCGTCCCTGGCAGAGGTGGCGGCAGCCGTGGAAGCGGAGCGTGCCGCCGCGCCGGCGGCGCCCCCGATCGCGCGGCGCACCCGTCACGCCCGGCCGGTCGCCTGATCGCAGATCGCGCAATCCTCCGTGGATTCCGGGGAGCATCATCAACTCAGAGTCGGGAAAAGCGTACGCGGAGAGGCGGATGGAAGTCCGAAGCGCGAGAGCCCGCCCCGGTGCACCGGGGCGGGCTCTCGTTCTGCCGAATCCACGATCTCTACGGAGCGGCCGCTTCGATCGCCCGCGCCAGCCGGATGACGGCCTCCTCCAGCACCTCGGGGGTGGAGTGGGAGAAGTTGAGCCGCATGCAGTTGCTCCCCGTGCGGCTGCCGTCCGCCGCGAAGGCGTGGCCGGGGACGAAGACCACGCGCTCGTGCTCCAGCGCCACGCGCAGCACCTCGCCCGCGTCCACCCCCTCCGGAAGCTCCACCCAGACGAACACCCCCGCAGCGGGCCGCTGCCAGCGCGTCCCGGGCGGAAAGTGCTTCTCCAGCGCGGCGATCAGCGTGTCTCGCCGCAGGCGGTACTCGCGGCGCAGCATCTCCAGGTGGCCCGGCAGGTGGCCGCCGTCCAGGTACCGCGACGCCGCGCGCTGCGAGAGCGTGGCGGTGTTGATGTCGCTGGACTCCTTGGCGATGGCCAGCAGGGGAACCAGCCGCTCCGGCACCACCATCCATCCCAGCCGCAGCGCCGGCGCCAGCACCTTGGAGAACGAGCCCACGTAGAACACCCACTCGGAATCCAGCGCCCGCAGGGGGCGCGCCGGCGGCCCGTCGTAGGCGAGCTGGCCGTAGGGGTCGTCCTCCACGATGGGAACCCCGTACGTGCGCGCCAGCTCCACCAGCCGCTCGCGGTGGGCCTGCGGCATACTGAGCGCGAGCGGGTTGTGGCCGTCGGCGACGGTGTAGAGGAAGGCCGGCCGGGCGCCGCCCGCCAGCAGCTCCTCCACCGCGTCCACGTCGATCCCCGTCACCGGGTCGCTGGGCACCGTCAGCAGCCGCGGCGCGAACGGCTCCACCGCCTGCTGAAAGCCCGTGTAGCACAGCGTCTCGGCGATCACCTCGCCGCCCGGCTCCAGCAGCAGGCGCGCGAGGAGGCTGAGCCCCTGCTGCGCGCCCGCGGTCAGGAACACCT
>DASTNU010001042.1:0-3298 GCA_035720605.1 Longimicrobium sp.
CCGGCGCCGGGCCGCGCTGTCGCGACTTCGAACGGCAGGTGGAGCTGCTGGACTGGGTGGCCGCGCGCAAGCCCATCGTGGGGCACTCGGTGGGGCTCTCCATCGGCAGCGCCGAGCTGTTCGACGTGGAGCACATGGAGCAGGTGGCCCGCTGGCAGGCGCGCTACGGCTTTCCCTGGCACAGCGACCACCTCTCGTTCAGCCGCCTTCCGGGGATGGACGCGCACAGCGAAGAGGCGGGGCTCGCCATCCCGGTGCCGTACGACCGCGAGGTGCTGGAGATGATCGCGGAACGGGTGCGGCGGGTGCGCGAGATGGTGCCCGTGCCGTTCCTGCTGGAGAACAACGTGTACTACGTGGACCTGCCCGGGCAGGAGATGACGGAGCCCGAGTTCCTGAACGCGCTCGGCGCGGAAAGCGGGTGCGGGCTGCTGCTGGACATCCACAACGTGTACGTGAACTCGGTGAACCACGGCTTCGACGCGCGCGAGTTCCTGCGGGCGGTGGAGCTGCGCAACGTGGTGGAGGTGCACATCGCCGGGGGCAGCGAGATCGGGGGGATGTACACGGATTCGCACGCGGGGCCGGTGGCCGGGCCCGTGTGGGAGCTGCTGGACGAGGTGGTGGAGGGGGCGCCCAACCTGTGCGGCATCACCTTCGAGTTCGAGGACCACTATCTGCCGGCGCTGGGCGGCCACGACGGCGTGCTGCGCGAGCTGGAGCGCGCCCGCCAGGCGTGGGCGCGGCGCCCGGCGGCGGGGGGCTGATGTCGCTGGCCGCGTTCCAGCAGGCCATGGCCCACATGGCCGCCTCGCCCGACCTGTGCCGGCGCGTGCTGGACGACGCCACCGCCGCCCTGGCGGGATACGCGCTCACCCCGCTGGAGGTGGAGCGGCTGGCCAGCGCGGCCGGCCAGCGGGGGATGCGGATGAACTGCATGCTGTACCGCAACGGCCGCCTTTCCCCGCTGGTGTCGCAGCTGCCGGGGACCTTTCACCTGCTGGGATACGGCCTGCGCGCCGTGGCCGAAGCCTTCTGGGCGGAGAACCCCCGCGTGCCGCGCGGCGTCCCCGGCGAGATGCGCCGCTTCGCCGCCTTCCTGCGGCGCCGCATCGACGAGGGCGCGCTCACGGAGGCGCTGCTGCCGGAGGTGCTGGACTGGGAGATGGAGACGTACGAGATCGCGCTCCTCCCTCCGGAGCACACCCGGGCGTCGGTCGCCGACGCCCTGGCGCGCGCCCGCCCCGGCGCGCCCCTGCGTCCGCACCCGCTGGTGGGCGTCGCCCGCTTCTCGCGCGAGCCGTTCGCGGTGATGCGCGCGCTGGCGCAGAAGCGCCCGCCCCCGTTCGACGACGCGGCTCCCGGCGAGTACCACGTGCTGGTGGACTTTCGCGGCCCGCGGCGCGCCTTCGCGCCGCTGGAAGCCGAGACCGCCGCCGCCTTCCGCGCCCTGCGCGCCGGCGAGCCCCTTGCTCCCGAAGCCGCCGCGCCGCTCGTCCAGCAGGGGCTGGCGGTCGCCGCCTGATCCGACTCATCCGTCTGTCGGAACGACCTCCCAGAAATCCGGGTAGCGGGTGACGAGGCCGGCCTCGTTCACCTCGACGTCGCGGACGAAGGCGCCGTCCGCGCTGGAGTAGCGGTACGTCCGCTCGCCGGTGCGGCGGTACGTCTGGTCCAGCCGCTCCAGCGCGAAGCCGGGAAAGCGCAGCCACGCCGCGCTGACGGCGCCTTCCTCCCCCACGCGCAGCCCCAGCCTGCGGATCGGCAGCAGGTTGGTGGACGGGCTGAAGTTGAGGTCCACGTCCACGCATCCCGCCACCTCCGGCACCTCCGCGCCGTTCAGCCGCCAGCGCCCGCCGTCCGCCTCGATCTCGCACGCCACCGTCCGCGCGCCGACCCATCCCTCCACGCGCGCCCGCACCGTCCGCCACTCCGCATCGCAGACCACCAGGTAGTCCAGCCGGCACGGCTCGCCCTCGTGCGCGAACACGGAGGTGCCGGCCAGGCGCCATTCCGCGCCCGCCTGCGCCAGCCGCGCCGCCTCGTGCCCCGGCCGGTCCATCCACCGCCAGAGGATCGTGGACGCCGCGCTCATCCGGGCCTGTGATGACATGGGTCCACAGCCTGCAGGGTGCAGTGGAAACCACCGGCGCCTGTCGCCTGCGGGGTGGCGGGATTATCGTTCGGCATGGACACGATCACGATATCCGATCTCCTGCATCTCAGCATCGCGGAACGCATCCAGCTCGTGGAAGATTTGTGGGACAGCGTCGCGGCTGAGGCGGCGGTACTCCCGGAACAGCTCCCGGTGAGCGATGCGCAGCGAAGCGAGCTGCTGCGCCGGTCAGCGGCGCATCGCCAGAATCCACACGAGGCGGTGCCGCTCGATGAGGCCCTGGACGAGATCGAGCGTTCCCTCGGGTGACCCGGCATCAATATCGCCTTCTCATCCGGCCCGAGGCACGGGCGGAGGTGGCGGAAGCCGCAGCAAGGCCTCGGGCGCGACTTTTTGCGTACCTTCCGGGCGGCGACGGACCTCCTGCGGCGCAATCCCCTGCACTACCAGGTCGTGTTCGAAGAGATGCGACGCGTGCTGCTCAGGCGTTTTCCATACGGCGTTTTCTATGAGATCCATGGCTCCGAGGTCGTGGTGCTCGGGTGCATGCATGGTGCGCGGGACCCGGACGCATGGCAGAGCCGCGCGACACCGGGCCCCTCTTGAGCCTCACACCGCGCCCAGCGCGTCGTTCAGCAGGCGGATGAACTGGGCGTTTTCGCGGATGCGGTCCAGCGGGTGCAGCCAGTCCGTGTGCGCGGAATGCGCGAACAGGCCGGTGATGTACGTGGCCCTGACCGCGGAGGGCGGAAGGAGCATCCGCAGCCGCAGCGTCTCGGTAAAGGGGATCAGCCGGTCCGCGCGGCCGTGGGAGAGCACCACGCGCGCGCCCACGTGCGGCAGGTGCGGGCGCGGGTCCAGCCCGGGGTCGTGCTCCAGCGCGGCGGCGGAGAACGCGTCCGCGATGGCGCGCACCGCGTCCAGGTCGCGGGGCGGCACGCCCGCGGGGGGCGCGATCACGTCCCACAGCTCGCGCTCCGCGGGGGAGAAGCCGGCGCGGATCCGGGCCTTGAGCGGATCGTACTCGGCCTCCCACGCGAACGTCCGCGAGTTCCCCGCCTCCACCGCCAGCTCCAGCGCCCCCCGCTGCACCGCCTCCATCCCCTCGAAGCCCCGCACCAGCGTCAGGTAGTTGCCGACGATGATCCACCGCCCGTAGGGATCGGGATCCAGCCGGAAGTC
>DASTNU010001043.1:0-6787 GCA_035720605.1 Longimicrobium sp.
ACGCGGGCTACGTGCTCGAGCTGTACGAGCGCTTTCAGCGCGACCCCGCCTCGGTGGACGAGGGGTGGCGCGAATACCTGTCGTCGCTGTCGCCGGCGGACGTGCAGGCGCTGGATTCCGCCGCAGCCCCCGCCGCGCCGCCGTCCGCCTCCGCCGCGCCGGGGCCCGACCTGCGGAAGGCGTTCGCCGCGCGCGAGCTGGGGCGGGCGATCCGGCAGCGCGGCCACACCGCGGCCCGGCTGGACCCGCTGGGCCACGACGCGCCCGCCGACCCGGTGCTGGAACCGTCGCGCTACGGGCTGACGGACGCGGATCTGGGGCAGCTTCCCGCCTCGGCCGTCTACGGCCACCATCCCTCGTCTCCCAGCGCGCTGGCGGACATCCAGCGGCTGCGCGAGACGTACATGGGCACCGTGGGCTACGAGTGGCTGCACCTGCCCAATCCCGACGAGCGCACCTGGCTGCGCGAGGCCATCGAGACCGGCCGCTTCAACCAGCCGCTCTCCGCCGAGGAGAAGCGCGCGCTGCTGGAGCGCCTGTCGCAGGTGGAGGGGTTCGAGCGCTTCCTGCATCGCGCCTTCTTCGGACAGAAGCGGTTCAGCATCGAGGGGACCGACGCGATGGTCCCCATGCTGGACGAGATCATCCGCCAGGCCGCCGCGACGGGCGCCACCGACGTGCTGATCGGCATGGCGCACCGCGGGCGGCTGAACGTGCTGACCCACGTGCTGGAAAAGCCGTACGCGATGATGCTGGCCGGCTTCAAGCTCGCGCAGCTCTCGCCCGGCACGGACGACGAGCAGAACAGCGACGAGCCCTCCGGCGACGTGAAGTACCACATGGGGTGGGAGGACGAGCGCGAGATCGACGGACGGACGGTGCGCATCCGCCTCTCCCCCAACCCCAGCCACCTGGAGTTCGTCGGCCCCGTGGTCGTGGGGATGACGCGCGCCGCGCAGGACGACACCTCCGCCCCCGGCTTCCCGACGCTGGACACCTCCCGCGGCCTGGGCGTGCTGATCCACGGCGACGCGGCGTTCCCGGGGCAGGGCGTGGTGCCCGAGACCTTCAACATGCAGTCGCTGCCCGGCTACTGCGTGGGCGGCACGCTGCACATCATCGCCAACAACCAGGTGGGCTTCACCACCGACCCGCAGCAGGGCCGCTCGACGCGCTACTCCAGCGACCTGGCCAAGGGCTTCGAGGTCCCCGTCGTCCACGTGAACGCAGACGACCCCGAGGCGTGCCTGGCCGTGGCGCGGCTGGCGCACGCGTACCGCCGGGAGTGGGGCAAGGACTTCGTCATCGACCTGGTGGGGTACCGCCGCTGGGGCCACAACGAGGGCGACGAGCCCTTCTTCACCCAGCCGGTGATGTACGGGGTGATCAAGGACCACCCCACCGCCCGCGAGGTGCTCGCCGGCCGCCTGGTGGAGGAGGGCGTGCTGACGCGCGAGGAGGCGGACGCCGTCTACCAGCGGGTGCTGGACGAGCTGGCGCGCGTGCTGGACGGGCTGGGCGAGAAGCCCAAGCTCACCGTCCACGACGATCCGCCCTCGCCCAACGGCCGGCCGCCGCGCGCCACCGCGGTGCCGCGCGAGACGCTGCTGGAGCTGAACCGCGCGCTGCTGGCGCGGCCGGAGGGTTTCACCCCCAACGCGAGGCTGGAGCGCGTGCTGCAGAAGCGCGCCGAGGCGGAGAACGGCCAGCCGAACATCGACTGGGGGCACGCGGAGGCGCTGGCGTTCGCCTCGCTGCTGGCCGAGGGGGTGCCGGTGCGGCTTACGGGGCAGGACGTGGAGCGCGGCACCTTCAGCCACCGCCACGCCGTGCTGCGCGACGCGAACACCGGCGCGCGCCTCCAGCTCTTCCACCAGCTGCCGCAGGCGAAGGCCAGCTTCGAGATCTACAACTCGCCGCTCTCGGAGCTGGCGGTGATGGGCTTCGAGTACGGCTACACGGTGGGTGACCCGGAGGCGCTGGTGCTGTGGGAGGCGCAGTTCGGCGACTTCGTGAACGGCGCGCAGGTGATGATCGACCAGTACCTGGCCGCGTCGTACCAGAAGTGGGAGCAGACCTCCGGGCTCACCCTCCTCCTTCCCCACGGCTACGAGGGGCAGGGGCCGGAGCACAGCAGCGCGCGGCTGGAGCGCTTTCTCCAGCTCTCCGCGGAGAACAACCTGCGGGTGGCCAACTGCACCACCAGCGCCAACTACTTCCACCTGCTGCGCCGGCAGGCCGCCATGCTGCACGCGGACCCGCGGCCGCTGGTGGTGATGAGCCCCAAGAGCCTGCTGCGCCACCCGCTGGCCGCGTCCAGCATCGACCAGCTGGCGCAGGGCACGTTTCAGCCGGTGATCCCCGACCCGTCCGCCGCGGAGCGCGCCGACGCGGTCACGCGCCTGCTGCTCTGCTCGGGCAAGGTGTACGTGGACCTGGTGGGGAGCACCGAGGACCAGCGGAAGGAGCGCGCGGCGATCCAGGGGACCGAGCGCGTCGCCATCGGCCGGGTGGAGGAGCTGTATCCCTTCCCCGGCGAGGAGATCCGCGCCCTCGCCGGATCGTATCCCAGCCTGCGGGAGGTGGTGTGGGTGCAGGAGGAGCCGCGGAACATGGGCGCGTGGACGTACGTGGCGCCGCGGCTGAGGGACGCGCTGGGGATGGAGATCGGTTACGAGGGCCGGCCGGAGCGCGCCAGCCCCGCGGAAGGCTACCAGCACCGCCACCAGGCGGAGCAGAACCGCATCGTGACCGCCGCGCTCTCGGACGCGCCGCCCGTGGGGCCGCCCGCGCGGGGCGAGACGCTGATCGGCAAGCGGAAGCTCTAGGGAGCCGGGAACGGGGAACAGGAAATCGCCTCCAACGGCAGACGTCGTGCAGGCGGGTACCTGTCCCCTGTAACCTGTCCCCTCTTTTCTTTTCGATCGAGAAACGTACTGGAGCCAGAGAATGCCCGTCGAGATCCGAGTTCCGCCCCTGGGAGAGTCCGTCGTGGAGGCCACCGTGGGCCGGTGGACGAAGAAGGAGGGCGACGCCGTCGCCAAGGACGAGATCCTGGTGGAGCTGGAGACGGACAAGATCACCGTCGAGGTCGCCGCGCCGGCCGCCGGCACGCTGGGGAGGATCCAGAAGAACGAGGGCGACACCGTCGGCGTCAACGAGCTGCTGGGTGCGCTGGAGACGGACGGCGCCGCTCCGTCGGAGGCCGCCGGGCCGCCGGCCGCCGCGCCCGCCGGGGAGAAGCCGCCGGTGGAGCAGCCCGCGGCCCAGCCTGCCGCGGCGGCTGCCGCCCCCGCGGCGGAGGGGGGATCGGGCGAGGCGCAGACCTCGCCGGCGGTGCGCGCGCTGGTGGCGGAGCACGGGCTGGACGTGGCCACCATCCGCGGCTCCGGCCCGAACGGGCGCGTCACCAAAGAAGACGTGCTCAAGGTGATCGAGGAGCACCGCGCCGCCGCCGCCCAGCCGCAGCCCGCCGCCGCGCAGCCCGCCGCCGCGCAGCCCGCGCCGACGCCGGCTCCCGCGTCCCAGCCTGCTCCCGCCACGAAGCCCGCGGCCGCGCCGGCGCCCCGCACGGCGGACTGGCGCGAGGAGCGGCAGCGGATGTCGCGGCGGCGGCAGACCATCGCGCGGCGGCTGGTGGAGGCGCAGCAGACCACGGCCAGCCTGACCACCTTCAACGAGGTGGACCTCAAGGCGGTGATGGACCTGCGCAAGGAGCGGCAGGACGAGTTCGTCAAGAAGAACGGCATCAAGCTGGGCTTCATGTCGTTCTTCACCAGGGCCGTCATCGGCGCGCTCAAGCAGTTCCCGCGGCTCAACGCCGAGATCCAGGGCGACGAGATCGTCCTGAAGCACTACTACGACATCGGCATCGCCGTGGGAGCGGAGGAGGGGCTGGTGGTGCCCGTGGTGCGCGACGCGGACCGGCTGAGCTTCGCCGCGATGGAGAAGGCGATCGCCGACCTGGGCACCCGCGCGCGCGACGGCAAGCTGGCGCTGGAGGAGCTGCAGGGCGGCACCTTCACCATCACCAACGGCGGGGTGTTCGGGTCGATGCTGTCGACGCCCATCCTGAACCCGCCGCAGGTGGGCATCCTGGGGATGCACAACATCGTGGAGCGCCCGGTAGTGGTGAACGGCCAGATCGAGATCCGCCCGATCATGTACGTGGCCCTCACCTACGACCACCGCATCGTCGACGGCAGCGAGGCCGTGCGCTTCCTGGTGACGATCAAGCGGATGCTGGAAGACCCGATGCAGATGCTGCTGGAGGGATGAAGTAGTGCGTGAGTGCGTGAGTGCGTGAGTGCGTGAGTGCGTGAGTGAACGGCACGCGCATCGATTGGTGATGCATGACGAAGGACCTGTCGTGCGGCGGCAGGTCCTTCGTGTTTCGGCAGTTACCCGGCGATCCGCACAATCCGCGCAGGCGGATTTCGTGATTTTCCAGCAGCGGTTTCAACCGCCGGGCGCGAACGCCGCCGCGAACCGTTATCCTCCGCACTAACGCACTAACGCACTAACGCACTAACGCACTAACGCACTAACGCACTAACGCACTAACGCACTAACGCACTAACGCACTAACGCACCAACGCACTAACGCACTCTTCCCGAGATGGCTGAAGAAACCTTCGACCTCATCGTCCTGGGCGGCGGGCCGGGCGGCTACGTGGCCGCCATCCGCGCCGCGCAGCTCGGCTTCAAGACCGCGTGCGTGGAGAAGGAGGCCGCCCTGGGCGGCACCTGCGTGCGCGTGGGGTGCATTCCCAGCAAGGCGCTGCTGGACAGCACCGAGCTCTTCGACCAGATCCGCCACAAGAGCGCCCTGCACGGCATCTCCGCCGGCGAGCCGAAGATCGACGTGGCGAAGATGCACGCCCGCAAGGACGCCGTGGTCAAGGCCAACACCGACGGCGTGGCCTTCCTCTTCAAGAAGAACAAGATCGAGTGGGTGCGCGGCTTCGGCCGGCTCGCCTCGCCCGAGACGGTGGAGGTGCAGGGCGAGGGCGGCGCGCGCACGCTGCGGGCAAAGACCATCATCCTGGCCAGCGGCTCCGTCCCCGTGGAGCTGCCGTTCCTCAGGTACGACCACGAACGCATCGTCGACTCCACCGGCGCGCTCGCCATCCCCGAGGTGCCGGGCCACCTGGTGGTCGTCGGCGGCGGGGTGATCGGGATGGAGCTGGGGAGCGTCTGGCTGCGGCTGGGGGCGAAGGTCACGGTGCTGGAGATGGCGCCCACCATCCTTCCGGGGATGGATGCGGAGATCGTGCGCGCGGCCGACCGCATCTTCCGCAAGCAGGGCTTCGACCTGCGCACCGGCACGAAGGTCACCGGCGCCGAGCGAAAGGGAAAGAAGGTCGTCGTCTCCGTCGAGGGGCAGGAGCCGCTGGAGGCGGATTACGTGCTGGTCTCCGTCGGGCGGCGCGCGTACACGGAGGGGATGGGATTCGAGGAGGCCGGCATTCGCCTGGAGCGGGGCGTCATCCAGGTGGACGAGCGGTTCCACACCGGCGTCGGCGGCGTCTACGCCATCGGCGACGCCATCGGCGGGCGGATGCTGGCGCACAAGGCGGAGGAGGAGGGCGTGGCCGCGGTGGAGCTCGCCGCCGGCAGGCACGGCCACGTGAACTACGACGCCGTGGCGAACGTCGTCTACACCTGGCCCGAGATCGCGTCCGTGGGGATGACGGAGGAGGAGGCGAAGGCCGCCGGGCGCGAGTACCGCGTGGGCAAGTTCCCCTTCCAGGCCAACGGCCGCGCCCGCGCCATGGCGGAGACCGACGGCATGGTGAAGGTGATCGCCGACGCGAAGACGGACCGCCTGCTGGGCCTCCACATCCTGGGCCCGCGCGCCAGCGACCTGATCGCCGAGGCCGCCCTGGCGATGGAGTTCCACGGCAGCGCCGAGGACATCGCCATGGCGGTGCACGCGCACCCCACCCTCCCCGAGGCGGTCAAGGAAGCCGCCCTCGCCGCCGCCGGCCGCGCCATCCACATCTGACGCCGCCATCCGCCTCTCCTCGGGGAATCGCCGCGCTCCGCCCCAGAGCGTGGCGATTTCCCGTGTGCGCACAAATGGCGCTTGCGTTCTATTCTTGTGATGAATAAAATTTATTCACGCGAAAAATAAGTGGTGTTCCCTCTTGCCCAGGTGGTTTTCATGGATGGGTCATCCGCACCGGACCTGCAGGCGCCTGTACCCAGGCTCGCAGCGGGATCCGTCGCGCGTGCACTTCGTGTGATGCCGGTGGTCGCGATCATGGGTGCGCGGCAGACGGGAAAGAGCACCCTCGTGCAGACGCTTCCTCCGCTGGAAGAAAGACCCTACCTCACGCTGGACGATCTCGACATCCGGGCGCAGGCGCACACCGCCCCGGAAGATCTGGTGCGGCGAGCTCCACGCCTCACCATCGACGAGGTGCAGCGGGAGGCGGACCTGGTGCTCGCCGTCAAGCGCGCGGTGGACGAGCAGCGCCCCCGCCGCCCCGGCCAGTTCGTGCTGACAGGCTCCGCCAACCTGCTGCTCATGAAGCGCATCGGCGACACGCTGGCCGGCCGGGCGGCGTACGTGACGGTCTGGCCCATGACGCGCCGCGAGCAGCAGGGCGAAGGCCGGGCGGGGCGCTGGAGCGAGCTCCTGGAGACGCCCACCCGCGAGTGGTACGATCTGATCCGCTCCACGCCCGCGGAGCCGGCGGACTGGAAGGAGCTGGCGCGGCGCGGAGGGCATCCCACGCCCGCACTGGAGCTGGCTGCGCAGGACGAGCGGCGAATCTGGTTC
>DASTNU010001044.1:0-2652 GCA_035720605.1 Longimicrobium sp.
TCCCCGCCACGAAGTTGGGCACCATCACGATCACGGTGACGGCCGTCAGCCGCTTCATGATGAGGCCCAGGCGGTTGAAGGCGTAGAACACGTGCACGTCCAGCGCGGCGGCCAGCAGGTCGCGCCAGGTGTCCAGCTCCGCCATCACGTGCTGCGCGTGGTCCTGCACGTCGGCAAAGTAGGGGCGCAGCGCGTCGGGAATGCCCTGCTCGCGGCGCAGCACCTCGGCCACCACGCTGCCGGTGGGGGCCAGCAGGCGGGGCACGCGCAGCAGCTCCTCGCGCAGGGTGAACAGGTCGGCCGCGGCGCTCTCCACGCCGCTGAAGATCTTTCCCTTGACCCCCTGGATCTGCTCGCGGATGCGGTCCTCCACCTCGAAGTAGCCGTCCACCAGGCTGTCGAAGAGCGTGTACGCCAGGCACGCCACGCCCAGCCCGTGCCGGCCCTCGTGGTGCTCCCAGCGTTTGCGCGCCTTCTCCAGCACCGCCAGCACCGCGGGGACGCGGCGGTGGATGGTGACTAGGTAGTTCTCGCCCCAGAACAGGTTCAGCTCGCCGGGCGCGAACCGGCCATCGGCGTGCTGGGCGGCGTAGACCACGATGAAGTAGTAGCCCGCGTACGCGTTGCACCGCGGGCGCTCGTGCGGCGTGGTCACCTCTTCCAGCGCCAGCTGGTGAAAGCCGAAGGCGCGCCGCAGCAGCTCCACCTCCTCCGGGCCGGGATCGCTCACGTCCAGCCACAGCCGATTCCCTGGACTGGCGAGGAGCGCTTCCAGGCGGTCCACACCGGCTTCCGCCGGAGCTTCCTCGCCGCCTGCGTCCACCACGAGCCGCATCGTGCCCATGCCGCGTTCTCCCGGATGGCGGTGGTTGTCTGCACTGCGCCGCCGTACGGTAGCCGTCCGGGCGTTCGCGGGCAAAGGTGTCGGGGTGACAAGGTGACAAGGTGACAAGGTGACAAGGTGAAGGGGTGAAGGGGTGAAGGGGTGAAGGGGGTGAATCACCGACTGCCGCGCGGACGCGGCGATTCATTATGGGGATGATGAACAAGCGGCTGGACGGGCGGCCTCGCGCGCAGCACTATTGCGCGTATCGCCATCATTCTGCCCGGAGGCCTGCCGTGTCCTCTCCCGCCATCCCCGCCGGCACGATCGCGATTCCCGCCGAGAACGCGCCGGCTCCCCCCGCCGCCGCGGCGCCGGGCGCCTGCGCCTCGTGTGGAGCCTCGCTGCTGGGCGATTTCTGCCACGCGTGCGGCGAGCGGCGCCTGCAGCCGGACGAGATGACGGTGCAGAGGTTCGCCCGCGACGTGGCGGAAGAGGTGGGAAACCTGGATTCGCGCGCCTATCGCACGCTGCGGTACCTGCTGGCGCGTCCGGGCTTTCTCACCGCGGAGTGGGTGGCGGGGCGGCGGCGGGCGTACGTCGGCCCGCTCAAGCTGTACATCGTCACCTTCGCGGTGATGATGCTCCTGGCCACCATCTTCCAGCTGCCGGATCCGGAGACGGTGGTGAGCCGGGGGGACGGCGCCATCATGGAGGGAGTGGTGGGGGCCATCGCCGAACGGCACGACCTGACGCCGGTGCAGGCCGTGGAGCGGACGACGGAGACGATCCTGGCCCACACCTCGTGGTGGCACCTGCTGAGGCCCGTGCTGCTGGCGGTCGTGCTGATGGCCCTGTTCGCCGGCCGGGGGCGCACCTACGTGGAGCACCTGGTGTTCGCGACGCACCTGGGCGCGTTCGAATACCTGACCGACGCGCTGCTGGTGGTGCCGATGCAGCCGCTGCTCCGGTCCAATCCCGCGGTTGCCGGAGTCGTCATCGCGGCCGTATCCGTGGGTGTCCTCGGCGTCTACATGCTGCTCGCGCTCCAGCGGGTGTACGGCGACCGCGGCTGGAGCGCGTGGCTGCGCACGGCTGCGCTGTACATCGCCTACAACCTCAGCCAGGCCGTAGCGGGTTTCCTCGCCCTCGGCTCCGGCGTCGCCTGGCTGCTGTACGGATGATCCGCGTCGGTGCGGGCGGATGGCGAACCCGCTATGCAGGTTGCGACACGGACCAGCCCGGCCCTCTCGTTCAGCGGAGGGTCGGGCAGACGTTGTGGGATGATGGAATTTATATGGCGCGGCTCCGCTCCAGGCGTGCTTCGATTGCGGCGAGGAGCACGGGGAAAGAGGCGCGTGCGCGCTCCAGGTCGTGAAGCACGTCGGCGCGGCTCAGTGAACGCGCGGTTCCGACGCGGGGTGGATAGCGATGATAGACGGCGATTGCGTGAGGCTCGCCGCGCCGCCCACGGCATCGGCGGTCTCGCGGTCCAGCCTCCGTACCTGCTCTATCAAACGGCTCAGACTGTGCTGATCTTCCGGCTCGATGCCGTATGCGGTAAGAAGGCCCTTCAAGAGCTTTTCGATCGCCTGCTGCGCGTGAAAGCCGATCTGGGCGATGCCCCGTACCTCTGGTGCGGACGCGCCCATTTCTGCCCACGCGAGATCGTCACGCGCGGACTCGATCCACTGCCGTACCAGATTTTCGCGTACTTCCTCCGGGCTTTGCATAGAGCAGGACGCCGTGGCGATCCGCCGGGTACGCAACCGTGCCGGCGACTGGTCGTGATTCCTCGAACTCCGTCAATCCGAACACCTGCACATCGA